>JAVEUY010000367.1:0-3361 GCA_034005315.1 Ignavibacteriaceae bacterium
AAGAAAACCTTTATACTTTCCCTTATAATCCAAATAACTTGGATGCTTACCGTTTGTCGGAACTGTTACTGTTTCATTCATCTAATTAACTACCTCGTTTTAATATCATCTTTTTTAGGTTTAAATCTTAAGAACACAATAAATACTCCAATTAATAATAAAATCCCGACACCAAATATTCTTGTAAAATTAAGCACATAAGTCTGTCCTTCGGGACTATAACTAAAGCAAAATTTTAAAACTTTTGCGATAGTCGGGGTAACATTACTCTCAGCAGTTTCAGTTACAGCCATTTTAAAATCAAAAGGCAGTATTCCAAAACCACTTCTTTCAGAAAAGCTTGGGAATAAATAACGGCATATCTTCCCTTTGTTGTCAACAAATATAAATGCGCCTGCATGCAGAAATTCTTTACCTTGTCTTTTAAAATAAAATCCTGCAGCATCAGAAACTTGTTTAATCGTTACACTATCTCCGGTTAAGAATTTCCAGCTTTCAGGCGGAATATTTTTATTAATTGCTTTATAGAATGTTGCTTTTCTTTCTAAAGCATCTTTTGGAGTTTCAAACTGATCCATACTAATCGATACAACATTATAATCCACTCCTGCAACAAGATCAGATTTGCCAATAATATCCGATAGTTCCATTAACAAAGGGCTGCAAATACCAGGGCAATTATAATAGACAAATGAAAGAATTGTTGGTTTTGTAAAAAGGTCGCTCAGTACAACCTGATTCCCATTTTCATCAATAAATGTTTTATCAAGCGGAATATATTTTCCAAGTTGTTCATCAACACCAACTTCCAAACTTTTATTGTTTGAATAGCCTGATAATGATAAGAATATCATTAAGAATATTGTAATAAACATTTTCATTTTGTAACAGATCAAATCAACTTATTCATAAAATTAAAAAACACATTCCATTCATCAGAACTCAGATTATATATTGTTCCGTTAAAACCATTCTGATTAACATTATTGACTAAAAGATTTACAAACCTGTCTTCGCTATTTTTCCATTCGTTATTTATTGTAAGAAACATTAATGCTGTATTTTCATCTTTAACTACTTTATTAAA
This sequence comes from Ignavibacteriaceae bacterium, assembly GCA_034005315.1. Classification (GTDB taxonomy): domain Bacteria; phylum Bacteroidota; class Ignavibacteria; order Ignavibacteriales; family Ignavibacteriaceae; genus IGN3. The sequence continues at coordinate 1,088 of JAVEUY010000367.1, forward strand.
AATATTATATCCGGCATCGCTGCTCAATGAGTTTATTTTTTCTGTTAGCTTATTAATATTTTCAACTTTTGTTTTATTTTCATTCTCAATAATGATACTGGCACTGCTTACCGGTATCTGCGCAGCTAGTTGAACTCCTGCAGATAAATTATAAGTAATATCAAGAGCTTTTAAATCATCTTCTGTATCAGTATCAGCACCCGGCATAAAAGTCTGTCTGATATAATGAGCAACTGCAAACTTTTGTTCAGGCAACAGAAAATCGTATGCAATCATAGCACTTGGTAATAGACCTTCCTGCAGTGTTTTATAGAACGATGATAGCTTAGTACCGTTTACCCAATTTTCTTTGGAAAGAAAATCCCTCGGTGGCGGATTTAAACCTGTAGATGCCGGTCCATCTCCCGCACCCTTATCACCATGGCAGGATACACAGTTTGTTTTATATATTTTTTCACCTTCAGTTAAAAGATTCTGAGTAGGTTTAGATATTTCACTTAAAATAACAGGCGGAACACTTACAGCTTTTTTAACCGTCAGATCAGTTACTGCAACTGTAGTATCAGGTAAAACCGGAGGTACTGATTGTCTTGATATGTTTTCAAGATTACTTATATAATACAAGCCTATTATCAAGCCTATTATCAGGATATAAATATAAAGTAAACCAAAACGGGCACCAGGATTAACAAATGCCTGTCCGGTTCTTTTTTTCATTTCTTTTACAACTTCTTTCATATAAAACCTTATATCTCAATTATTATCAGAGATGAAAATCCATTCCTCTTTTTAATTTTGGGTCACCAATTGGGAATAGATTGTCTTTTTTATAGCTCATACTAAAAACTAAAATAACAAGTGCAACACCTGCTATTGGAAATACTAAATCTATCCAGCTAAAAACATATCCATCTTTCAATGAATTCATATTCGGCATTATTAACCAGAACAAGTCAACAAAGTGAGCAATTAAAAGCCATACCGAGATAAACTTTAATCTCCCGGGATTTTTTTTTGACGGCTGTGTTAGTAAAGCAAAATATGGAACTAAAAACTGCATAATGATTAAAAGAATTGAAATGTATGCCCAGCTTCCGTTCCATCGTGTTAAAAACCAAAAATTTTCTTCAGGCAGATCTGCATACCATATTAGTAAATACTGAGAAAAAGCTATGTAAGCCCAGAAATTTATGAAGGCAAATATTAGTGCGCCAAGACTAAATAAATGATCATCATTTATCCAGTGACTAAAATAACCTCTTTCCTTAAGCATTATAACAGTAAGTGTTATTGCAGCTAATGCAGCTACTACTATTCCGGAAAAGAAGTAAACTCCGTAAATCGTTGAAAACCAATGCGGTTCAAGACTCATCATAAAATCAATTGCAGTAAAAGTAATACTTATTGCGAATACAATAATAAATATTGCTGATAACCTTATATTTTTGGTTGTAAGATTCTGATCCTTTGTAGTATCCTGTTTACGTGAATTTCTTGTTATCACCCAATAGAATAAAGTCCAAAGACCGATAAATACAAATGTCCTTATTACAAAGAAAGTAATATTAAGATAAGGTGCTTTACCCTGTAGTATTTTATCTTCTGCAACTGCTTCTTCGTGCGCCCAATGAAACAGGTCATGATTGAATATAAGAAGCGGAATTACCAGTATAAACAAGAACGGTAAAAGCCTTGAAAAAAATTCCGGAATTCTTCTTATCGGAGTACTCCAGTCAGCACCGGCAATATATTCAAGTGCAACAATAAATAATGATCCTACAGCAATGCTTACTATCATCATATAAGTAACTAAATAGCCAAACACTGCTCGTTCTCTATCAACAAAAAATGCAATTAAGGAAAGAACAACCCCGATAGCCAGGAGAACAAAACCAAATTTTGTAAAACCTGCAGGCAGTTCTTTTTTCTGGTAATGAAAATCAGTTTGCGACATTGCTACCAGCCTCCTTATTCATTTCTGTTAAATCAGCATCGCTAGCATTTTTAGCACGCTGTAATACTCTTATATAATTAATTATAGCCCATCTTTCATCTCTTGTTATCTGAGATTCATAAGACGGCATTATGTTTTGACCGTTTGTAATTATATGATAAAACATACCATCACTAAAATCTCTTGCTCTTTGAGAATGCAATGTTGGCGGATTCGGAAACTGTCCTCTAAGCCTGCTGTCTCCATCAGCAAAATAACCATGACAAGGCGAGCAATAGATATCATATTTTGCTTTTCCCAAAGTAATATTTTCTTTTGTA
>JAVEUY010000020.1:0-15731 GCA_034005315.1 Ignavibacteriaceae bacterium
TCGGAACTCTGCGTTCTTTTTTCACATCAGCAGTGAGAAGCATATAAGGACTTTCTTTTTCAATTTCAAAATAATCGTTTACTTTTTCATAAAGCACCGAAGGTGCAAATGGTCTGAAGCCTTCTCTGAATTTTATTTTTATATTCATCATTGCCTGCATTTTGGGAGAGCGTGCATCACCAATAATTGTTCTTGATCCCAAAGCTCGCGGTCCAAATTCCATTTTACCATTAAACCATCCGATTACTTTTTCTGAGCTTATAAGATTTGCAACTTTCTCGATAAGTTCATCTTCATCATATTTCTTTGCGGATAGATTGAATGACTGTATGAATGAATGAATATCATTTTCATCAAACTCAGGTCCTAAGTATGAACCTTTTTGAGTATCTGATTTTACATCTGCGGTTCTTGGATTGTTAAGATATTTATACCATCCGATAAGTGCTGCACCGAGCGCTCCGCCCGCATCTCCTGCCGCCGGTTGTATCCAGATATTTTCAAACGGACCTTCGCGAAGTAATCTTCCGTTTGCAACACAATTAAGTGCAACTCCGCCTGCGAGACACAAATTTTTTAATTTAGTTTCTTTATAAACGTGTCTGCCGATCTTTAAAACAATTTCTTCAGTTACTTCCTGCAGTGATCTTGCAATATCCATTTCCTTTTGAGTAAGATTTGTTTCAGGAACACGCGGAGGACCACCGAAAAGTTTATTAAACTTTTTGTTTGTCATTGTTAATCCCTGGCAGTAATTAAAGTAATCCATATTCATACGGAAGGAACCATCTTCTTTAACATCTATTAAATGATCATAGATCAGTTTTTTATATTTTGGTTCACCGTATGGAGCTAGTCCCATTACTTTATACTCACCTGAATTTACTTTAAATCCGGTATAATATGTTAAAGCTGAATAAAGCAATCCAAGTGAATGCGGAAATTTTATATCTGCTAATAACTGAAAATCATTACCATCACCAATACCATAACTTGTTGTTGTCCATTCGCCTACTCCATCCATAGTAATAACAGCAGCTTTGTTATACGGAGAAGGATAAAATGCAGAAGCTGCGTGGGACTCGTGATGCTCCGGAAAAATAATTTTACCGTTGTAGCCGAGTTTATCTTTTATCATTTCCTTCATCCAAAGTTTTTCTTTAATCCATAATGGCATTGCTTTGATAAAAGATTTTATTCCTGCGGGCGCAAAGGTAAGATATGTTTCAAGCAAGCGTTCAAACTTCAGAAAGGGTTTATCATAAAAAGCAACCAAATCAAGCTGAGCAACGTTAATGCCTGCATCGTTAAGACAAAACTCAATTGCTTTTTGTGGAAAATTATGATCGTGTTTTTTTCTGGTAAATCTTTCCTCCTGCACAGCAGAGAGTATCTCGCCATCTTTTACAAGACAAGCAGCGCTATCGTGATAAAATGCAGATATACCAAGTATGTACATACTATATAATTACTAAAGTTTTATTGAATAACATCCGATTTATTTTTCCACTCCTGAACCCACTCAATATTCATATTCAAGTACGGCACAGCAAGAATTCGTCCGCCAAATCCCAGGTAATTGTAAGCAATTGATTGCAGTGATAATACATGGATATTATTTAAAGCATCAGGAAATATTTTAAGATTGTATTTAGCCGCAAGATTTGAAATAAAATTATTGTAAGATTTTTTCTGCTTTAAATATCCAAGCTCTCGTCTTAATTCTTCATTAACAGTTAAACTGATTGCTGTTGAATCTTCTCTGACATCTATCAGTTTAAAAATTAAAAATCTGTTATCAACCGGAATTGGTCCATATATTTCACCAATCTTCATCTTATCAGCAATCCTGCCGATCTCCCCGTTTTCAGTTATGAAAAAATAACCTGACTCAATTTTATTCTGATTATCAGGATTATTTGATGAATAGTGCTCTGCTATTTCCCTGAAATCTTTTCCTGATTCTATTTCACCAAGAATTTTTTCCATCGTTTCAAGATTTTCAGAAAATATCTGAATGATATTAACTTTTTTAGTTTTGAAATTTTTATTGCTGCTTTGTAAATATAACTGCAGTTCCTGATCAGTAACATCAGCAGAATCCATAAATTCAGAGGTTAAGAGCTGCATATAATAATTATCTTTCCACATTTGTACCTGTTCTTTTACTTCATCAGAATTCTGCAGTCCTAATCTATAGCCTTCATCAGCAAGCATTTTGTATTCAGTAAATTTTCTGAGCTTATTGCTTAAGGTATTAAAAACATAACTATTAGCAATTCTATCTACTGACAGAATATCAAATCTTAAAAATGATAATAAATCACCAACAGTATATTTTTTAGAAACCATATCAACTATAGTAAGATTTAAAGTATCAGCGCTTAATTTCTTTTTAATATCAGATATATCAAACATGGAAAGCGAATAAGGCGGCGATGTTTGTTCTTTTGAAAACCTGTCGTTCAATATTAAAAATATTTTTGAAGATATAGCTCTAAGCAATTTTGGGTTAACCCGCATTTCTTTATCTCTGAAAAATTCTTTTGTATAGATATTATAGAATTCAGATTCAGCTCTTTCCCTTGCTATTCTTTCAGAGTTTTTATAATCATTCTCCCATCCTTTTGATTTATAAAGAACCGGATTATATCTTCTTAATATTTTAAAAATATACCAGCCGTCTTCCATCTTAACCGGATTTGTAACAGAGCCATCGGGAAGCGGAAACAACTGGTCTTCAACCGATTTATTAAGCTCCCCTACTGATACAACTAAAGTATCTTTCTTACCTGTTTTTAACTCTGTAAACAGGCTGTCAAACGCAACACCAAGTTTGATAAGCGAGTGTATATTATTTATTTCTTTTTCATCTTCAGAACAGATGAAGATCATCTGCACATTATTTGCGTTGGCAAGATAAAATGACAACAGCGAATCTGCTTTTAATCCTGCACTTTCCCTTATAACTTTTTTATACAGAGCATCGCGCACAAACATTTCTTCAAAATATTCCAGTGATTCCTTTACAGCAGCAGAAGTATCCAGCCTTATTTCGTCTCCATATTTGGAAAATAATTTTTCAACAGCCAGTGAATACAGAAATTCAAGTTTTAATTCTTTAACAATTTTTTTATTCTCTCTGAATAACTGAGGCGTTAGTTCATATCTTGCTTTAAATTCTTTATCTGTAATTACTCTGTCGCCAATCCTTGCAAGTACATTATAATCCTGTGAATAAAGCATCAATAAAGGAAATAATATAAAAAACACAATTTTTAATATAGATTTAATCATTTAACTCTATTATAGATTTGTCTGGAATAAAATATACCTTAACATATAAAAATAAAAAGTAAATAAATTTATATTTTACCACTGTAAAATAAGTATCTATCGGGAGAAATTTTGTCTAAAGCGAAGAGAAATAAAACCAGTAAAGAACATAATAAATCAGGCTTAAAAGAAAAATCTGAATCAGACAGTTCAGTAAGAAAACCGCCGTTTTGGTTTAAGATAGTTTTAATTTTAATCCCGATCGTTTTTCTGGTTCTGATTGAACTATCGCTTAGAATTTTCGGATATGGCAAAGACTATTCACAATGGGTTGAAATTGCACCCGGTCAACTGGTTCTTAATCCAGAAGTTGCTTTCAGATATTTTCATTCAACCGAAGGTATTCCTTATTCAAATCAAAACAGTTTTTACAAAGATAAATCTGCAAACACATTCAGAGTTTTTATTATGGGAGGCAGCAGTGCGGCTGGTTATCCATATACACCAAATGGTAATTTTGGATTATTTATTAAAAAGAAACTTGAGATACTCTATCCATCTTCCAACATCGAAGTAATCAACATTGCTTTGACTGCTACAAACTCGTACGCAATAAGAGATTTACTGCCCGGAGTGATAGATCAGAAACCTGATTTGATTTTATTTTATGCCGGACATAATGAATATTACGGCGCCTATGGTGTTGGATCAATGGAATCAATCGGACAATCAAGAACGATTGTGAATTTTTTATTGTCACTTGAAAAGTATAAAACTTTTAATTTACTCAGAGATTTTCTGCAATGGGTACAAAAACTATTTGCAGGAAGTGATTCAAACGAAGCTCTGAAGAAAAGCGGAACATTGATGTCCAGGATGGTTAAAGATCAAACCATACCATTTAATTCAGTTGTTTATGAATATGGCATTGAACAATTCCGCGGCAACTTTGATGATATATTAAGTATGTGCAAAGAGAGCGGGATTCCGGTAATTATATCTACACTAACAAGCAACCTGCGGGATCAGCCGCCATTTGTTTCACTAAAAGTAAAAGGACTGCCCGAAGCTAAAGATGTTTTTAATGAAGCTAAATTAAAACTCAGTGATTCTGCTGAAGCTTTGAATGATTTTATATATGCAAAAGATCTTGATGGATTAAGATTCAGAGCTCCTCAGAAAATTAATGATATAATTATTGAGTACTCCAAAAAATATAATATTCCTCTTGCAGATATTGATTCGGTTTTCAACGCAGTAAGTCCGTATGGCATTTCAGGTGATAATCTTATGACTGATCATCTTCATCCTACATTTGATGGATACAAACTGATCGGAAAATCTTTCTTTGAAGTAATGAATAAAAATAATTTTCTGCCTAAAACACAAAAAGTAAATTTTGATTCAGCCGCGGTTGACAGTCTTACAAATCAGAATGTTTACATAACAGGATTGGATTCAGTTATAGCTAAATACAGAATTATTGTTTTAAAAAATGACTGGCCTTACAGCGAGCCTAAAACTGTGCCTTATATGCTCAGGTTATTTAATCAGCAAAATAAAATTGATAGTGCTGCTGTAAAAGTATTGGATAACCGGTATTCCTGGGAGCGTGCACATCGCGAAGCTGCTGAATATTATCTTCACAAAAAAGATTTTAATGAATTTGTAAAAGAAGTAAATGTTCTGATTACACAATATCCGTTTATAAAAGATTATTACTCCTTTGCTGTTGAACAATTACTGTCTGCAAAAAGGTTTGATGATGTTTATCCTTTTCTTATAAAAGCATATAAAAGATTTCCTGATGCTTTGTATGCAAAGTGGATTGGCATTATTGATTTATCAGAAGAGAAGATTGACAGCGCAATTTTTTATTTAAATGAAAGTCTTAAATATTCATCAAACGATGCGCAGGTTTATTATAATCTTTCAGGTGCTTATACAAAAAAGAAAATGTATAACGAAGCTCTCAATTCAATTAATAATTGTATTGCACTAAATCGGGATTATCCCGGTGCGGTAAGATTGAAGGAACAGCTAAGTCAGATTACAAAGCCGCACAGGTAATAATCATTAAAAAGTTATAAAATAAAAAAGCCGGTCATAAGACCGGCTATTGCTCAGGTAAACATTTTTCTTACTTCAGCAGCAACATCTTTTTTGTTTGAGTAAAGTTGTTTGATGTAATAGTATAGAAATAAACACCGCTGGTTAAACCTGAAGCATTAAAGTTTACTTCATAATTACCTGCACTGCGATATTCGTTAACTAAAGCTGCTACTTCCTGACCTAAAGTATTAAATACTTTTATATTAACCATTCCATCCTGCGGAATTGCAAAACGGATCATGGTTGACGGGTTAAACGGATTCGGATAGTTCTGAGATAACTCATAACTGACAGGTGTACCATTTTGTAAGTCTCTTACATCAGTAACCACGTCAACTAAGTCATGATCGCCCATTGAGCCAAATACATTTTCAACTGTAGCACTTATTAAGTCAGATGTAAGATTAATAAAGTGATCTGCTCCCACACCGTTTTCATTATCATTACCGCCCTGATTAGTAGGTAATCCCCAGTTTGCACCATATTTATACTGAATTCTTAGTGGTGAATACTGAGGGAATGTAACATCACAAGACCAAATGTTATCGCCTGCAGTTACATCACCATTAGTACCATTATCATATAACTTTATTGTTTTAGTACTGTCAGCATCAGGCCAGCCGCCATCAGGCCATCTTAAAGGAGCATTAGCTCCGCATAATCTGACATCTGTAACGGATGTAAATGGCTGCAGGTTAATTGCAGAAACCGCACCTGTCATATCAACTGTGAATTTAATTGTAACAGCGTAGTTTGTAACCGTAGATAAAGTTGCATCATTAAATGTTCTTGAAATAAATGCTGCTCCAAAAGACATATCATCTGCGGTAACTGTGTATGTTTTGTTTGGATCATTTTCCCAGGTAGTACCGTTCGGACCAACATAAGCATACTTATAAAAAAATGTTTCCCCTTCATAGGTATATAGTCTGAACGTACCTTCATAAACGTTAGGGTCTGTCAGACTCTGAAACAATAAACTGTTAGCTCCCCATCCATTAAAACTTCCTCTTGCGGAAAGAGTATCTGTGGCAGGGTTAAAACGACCTGATACAATTTCAAACTCCATATTACAGAAAAATGTAACATCAATGGAATCCGGCACTGCATACTGATCATCATTATTGAAATAAGCAGAGTAGGTACTGTTACCGGCAGGAACAATATATTCTCTGTTAGGATCATTTTCCCAGCCATCAGCACCTTTGATAAACTTAAAGTATAGTGTATCACCTACATTAAAAGTTTTTGTGATTGTATATACAGTATCTCCATTAGTGTCTGTCATAACGTCAGCGCCATTGTTCCACTCATTAAAGTTACCTGCAATCTTAACAGCATCACCAACGGTAAACTGCCCTTTTGAAGCCTGTACTCTCATATCTACCTGAAACTCTACTGTCTGAGCTAAAGTAAAGTTTACAAATAGAGTAAATAAAATAAGCCCGAATAATCTATTCATTTTTTCTCCTTTATTTTTTTTGGACTATTTAAATTATTAGTATTTCAATTAGTTACAAAGTTAAAATTTAATACCAAATGCAAATTGTTGGGTATAATCAAGTATTCCAAAATCCTGATATGCATAGTCAAACACTAAACCAAGTGTGGGTGTAATATCATATTTAAGCCCGACACCAAAAGTTAATCCTTCTTCTGAGTTATCAAGATATAATGATTTATAACCGCCTCTCAAAGATATCACATTAAAAATTGAATACTCAATACCAAGGTTAAGTGATTCTGCATTATCGTTCGGATGATATGCATCAACAGCAAAAGTAACTTTATGGTTTTCTATATCAACAACATCCATTGCCAGACCAACTTTAAATGTAAGCGGAAGCGGATAAGAATCAGTGTAAAGCTTTGCAAGTATCTGATCGTTATTACCATAAATCTGAGAATTAATATCATGCTGAACAAAAAGGTCTTTACCATCAAGCTGCATATCAGTTCCAAAGTTTGTTATAGCAGCGCCAATCCTTAAGCCATAAATATCCGATAAGAACAACACACCAAGATCAACTGCAAAACTATTGGCTGTAGAATTCCAGATTTTCTGATTTATATATTTAAAATTAGCGCCGATAGAAAATCTGTCAGTTAAATTAAATGCATAAGTCAATGAAAAGAACATATCGTGAGGAGTAAAGAACTCGCCTGTTCCGTCGGGTTCAGTCATTGTAGTAACTTCAAGATCACCATAATCAAGGTAACCAACACTTAAGCCAATAACGCCCATATCACCGATATTAAGCATCGTGCCTGCCCAGTTATAATTGATATCAGCAAACCAGGATAAATGAGTAAACATTGCTTCGTTTGATTCGAGTCTTGATGCTCCGGCAGGATTCCAGTAAAGCGCTGTGATATCGTCGGCAGTTGCAATAAAAGCTCCGCCCATTGCAGAAGCTCTGGGACCAATACCAATATTTAAAAATGGTGAAGCAGTTGATCCGACTTTTGTCTGACCGGCTAAGTTAATTGCAAAAATAAAACCAAGTAATAAAATAAATTTTTTCATTTTGTCTCCATTATTTTATAAGGGCAAACTTGCCGATTTTAGATCCGATTTCGGGAGCTTCAACCACAAAAACATAAACACCATAAGCAACATCAAGGTTTTCCTCAGTTCTCAGGTTCCAATAAACATCACCGACATACAGATCATCATGATAAAGTGTTTTAATCAGTTCACCTCTTACTGTAAAAATTGAGATTTTTGTTCCGGGCGGAATGTAAGTAAATCTTATTTCTCTTTCTCCACGTCCGCTTGTTTGAGTACTTAACAATCTTGATTCTCCCTGATGTGTAACAACATAAGGATTCGGAACAACCTTTATTTTATCCAATTCACTGGAAGCGAGGTCTTTATTGATTATTGCACCGGAGGTTGTAAAGGTTATAAAATCATTTCCATTAAATGGTTTTTTAGTGTACAGATCAAGTGTACCTCCTATCGGCAGCGGAATATTTGGGCTGGTATAATAGATATCCAATTTCCAGGTACTTACCATATTAGTGTTAATCAATTCTCTGAAATAAATAGAATAAGTAGTAGATATAGTTCCTGATTTTCTATAGAAGAAATCAATATATCTGTTTTGAGTTAAATTTTTAATTTTAAAATTAACCGGCTCAGCAGGGAAAAAGTTTAACGGATTATTCGGAGGATACAATCTGAACTCAACTGAAGTATCAACAATTTCAGGATAGAATTCAATTGAATAGTCGCTTGGTAAACTAACACCATTATTCTGAGGATTAGATGAGCTTTTCGGGACATTAAATGTTATAGTACCTTCAGCTCCTATAATGTTAAAGAAACCGGATTTTTCAGTATCCAGTTTTATCACCTTATCGTTTAATATCTGCAGTCTGAATCCATGTCTTATAGGAGTATTACCGGAAAACAATTCTGATCTCGTAACCAGGCTATCATAAGGTGCGGTATAAGATGAGCCTGTAAGTTTAAAAGGCAATCCATTAACATAAATTGTATCATTGCCTGAAGGAATTTCAATAGTTTCCAAAGGCGCAACTATATATTCTTTATTGATAGAAGGAATAAATACTGTATCGGGAGTTTGTAAATCTATGAGCGACCAGTTAATTGTATAACCTTCAGCCCCTGAATCCTGAAATACAACTTTATATTTAAAATTATTCTTTATTGCTTCATCATCTACAACCTCAATATTAAACGAACCGGTTCCGATAAAAGGCTGGGATTTCTGAACTTCAAGAATTGCTGCAGGAGTATAACCGGCAGGTCTTACACCCGGTGTAATATATCCGGTATTATCATCTGTTATTATTAATCCGGTATTGTCTCTTCTGATAAATTTTGAATTTTCTGTCGGAAAAATATCCTGTGAAGCATCGCCTTCATCATAAGCACATACTGCATAATAATATGTTTGCCCCAAAACAACACTTGAATCAACATACTTATTTACTAATCCTGTATTTGAGCCAAGATAAAATGTTGTACCGCCAACCTGTTCAAGCAATCTTTGTGAGGGATAGAAAAATCCCTGAATAGTATCAGCGAGATCATATTGTGCAATTGGTTAGTCAAATGATAAGACACCAAATCCATTTGTAATTACCCTGGAATCCTGGAAGTTTGCATCAGTAGCGCGATAAATTTTATAACCCTGAAAATCTTTTTTCTTTGTTATAAAATCTCTGTCGTTTTCAGTCCTTTCACCATCCCAGTATATAACAACTTTACCATCTTCCTGAGTAAGAGTTATTTTCGGTTTTTTAGGCGGCTGCGGAAATTTATATCCCGAGTTATAAATCTGCTGAACTATCTGTTTGTTGCCAACAATATCATTAAGATCTTCACCAAAGAGAAGTGCAACCGAAAATCTTTCTTTCACATCAGCATTACCATTACCCGGTACAAGCGGAAAATATCCTGAAGCATAAATAAAATCTCCATCCTGTGGTACCGGCGGAATAACATCAAATCTGCCCGGTGTCATTCTTCCCCATAATAATGAGTCTATTGATAAATCCGGTGCTGCCTGATTTGAGAAGAAATTAAAACTTGTTAATCCGATTTGATCTGATTCATCAGGATCAGTTCTTCCAAAATTTGGCTCTCCCTGATCAGGAATACCATTGCCTTCTCCAAAATCAGGACCAGGATATCCAAAATCGCCAGGGCCTAAACCATCAATACCAACATCATCAAATTCAGGGTCCCAGTCGTCATCTTCATCAATATTATTATCTCTTCTTTCATCAATCATAAGATCATTAACTCCGGCACCGGTTCTGAAATTTTTATATTTAAGTCCCGGCAGTCCTTTTAATATTCTTGCAGTATAATGTATTGCCTGATTTTCATCGATCAATCCATCAAGATCATTATCAATTCCATCATAAGCGGAAGGATGAGGAACCGAAACTCCGTTTACAATTGAACCAATATGTCCTTCACGAAAATACTTTCCCAGTTCAATAATAAACTGAACACCCATTGAATAAACTGTATCCGGAAGTGATGTAATAGTATGCAGTGTTCTTTCGTAGGTTATAGGATCAATAAGCACAACTACACTTCCAACGGTATAAGTTACTGAATCAAAGTCTGACTGAACGAAAGCCGGTGAGGGGCTTTTTGAATCATCGTCATTATCAATACCATCAAACGGATTGCCTGGTGATTCCAGAAATGCATATCCGACATAGCCGACTTTTTGTCCTTTATTCCCAATACCATCACTGTCCCAGGAATAAGTTATCCATTCATCAACATCAAAATATCCAAGATCATCTTGAGCATCATTATCACCGCCGGCAAGTGTACCAACCACGGTACCAAAATCAGCTTTACGATAAACTGTTGTTCCTTCATTAGTAATATCGTATAACCAGAAAATAGCATCTTCAGCAAGGAAGTTTGACCATTGAAAGCCTCTTACTCTCATCTTCAAACCCATACCATTTCTGCTTGGGTCTCTGCTGTCGGGTGTAAATATTCTGATTAATTGTGTGTTTGGATCAGCAAAGTTAAATTCATCATCTGCCTGATCATCTGCATCAAATAAACTTTCCTGATCGGCATTTTGAATACCGCGGCCAAAATAGCCAAACCATTCAGTTTTACCTGTTTCATCTTTCCACGAAGAGGCTATCGGATCGTTCCAGCCTTCGATAGGCCAGGAATTCGGTAAGTGGTTCATTGCAACAGTTTCTGCATTTGGATTTAGAAATCCGGGAATCGGATTCCATCCCCAGAAATAATTTTTTGATGGATGTCTTTCATCTGACTGACCTCTACGCGGACCTCTTGAAATTATTACAGAGTGCAATGTATCGCCGAGAGTATTAATAAACTCAACACCGATCAAAGGAATACAATCTCCGATATAATTTTCACCTGAACCTAATGGCCATTCTCCTCTTATATCTATGCCCTGATTAAACCCGGCAATCTGTCCATCATTATAAAATGAAATTCCAACTCTATTACCGGTATGTCTTCCCATTCTCAAAAGAGTAGGATCACCTCTCTGTGCTGATAACTCTGAGTTAAGTAAAGATATCAGCAGTAATAATATTGTTAAAATTGTTTTGTGCATTTCAATCTCTCTCAATTTTTAAAAATTATATGAAAAACCAAGTTCAATTCTTCTGGGTTCTGAAAAGAAACCGGGATTTGTATAGATTTCATCCAAAGTATTGTAGTAGAGTTTTGGTTTGATTTTCTCGGCTTCTAACCGGCTGAATGTAAAAAGCGGATCGCCTGAATCATCATACACTCCTCTGGGATTATCCATATCCAAAAGGTTATATACTTTTAAGAATAATGATAATGTAGTGCTGCCGATAATAAAATCTTTATACACTCTTAAATCAAGATTTAATATACTTGGTTTTATTTCACTGTTACGGGGAAAAGCATTTTGTGTTACGTTAGTATTTTTATTTACCTGCGGAGTGTAAGGCTGTCCGGTATAAAAATTACCTATCAGCGAAAAACCGTAATCTCTTTCAACTGAATAAGCAACGGAAATATTTAATGTATGAGCCTGATCCCAGTTAAGAGGAGCAATAAATGTTTCAGGTAAAGCACCTCCAAGTAATGCATTCCTTGCATCTGCAGGATTTGATGCATTGCCTTTTGTTACTGAATAAGTATAATCAATACTGGTTGCCAAGCCGCCTGAAAATCTTTTTTCAAAGCTTATAATAAATCCTTTTGAAAAACCAAAATCAGAGTTTGCATATCTGCTGTAACTTGAAGCACCGCCAAATACTAATATTTCATCGCTTTGTGTTCCGGTCAGATCTCTGAAGTCTTCAAAGAAAACAGTAACATCAACAGCAATATCATCGCCTATTTGCTGCTGAACTCCGATTTCACCTTTTACTGTTTTCTGCGGTTTTAAATCAGCATTGCCAAATAACCCCTGATTACCGGAACCAACACCAAGTTCAAACTCAGGATTAGTATATAAATATTCATAAGATGGTAATTGGAAAAAATGACCATAAGAAAAATGAAGCACTCCTTTATCTGTAATTGGAAATGCCAGTCCTACACGCGGACTAACCTGAAATTTTACAGAAGCATCTTTGTACCAGTATTTTTCACGGTCAGTAACTGTCTTAAATGTTTCTCCTTCATTTGGATCATAAATACCATTACCATTCAAATCATTAAACTGATTAGAAGGTTTTAGCGGGTTATTGATGTTTGGATCAGTCGGGTCACTAAGCACAACACCGTCAGGGTCTAAGATATCCAGTCTTGCACCGATATTAAAAATCAGATCAAATGCTTCAAACTTCGATTGAACATAAAATGCACCTTCAACCGGATTATGATTGTATTCATTATTTAATGGAGATGTTATCGGAGCAATATCAACAGTATTAACACCGTTTATAGTTGTTGGAAATAAAGTGATATCTTTAAAGTAAATGTCATGTCTTTTAAATTCACCGCCGAACTGTAAATTAATTTCCTGAGAAAACTGTGTAGTCCAATCAAGCTTTGCTGAATATGTTCCTGTACTTCTTTTAAATCTGCTGTAATCAGTTCCGCCAACATCAAAACTATATGGCGGAGTTTGCAAGGCGGTGTTATTAACATATTTAGTAGCAAAAGTATTCGGGTCTGTATAAATGTCTTCAAATAAAAAGTGTTTATACTCTTTATAGAAATAAGAAAGATTAAGATTATAAAAAGATGAGTTTGATACAGCATGGTTGACAGAAAAAATATTGGAATATCCTTTTCTAAATCTTTGCAGATTGTTATCAGGAGTTAATTTTCTTGAATGATAATAATCCTGATATTCTTCTCTGTCAATAACATAGTTGTAATTAATTTTAACTCCCGGTAAGAGCCTGTAAGTTAGTTTGCCCTGTCCATAAATCTTTTCATTTGGATTCATAGATACAAATGAATTATCACCATTTTGTGTAATATTAAAATCGGAGCCGCCGCTTCCGGATACTTCTGAGGCTCTGTCAGTAACAAGAAAAGTTCTTTTTCCATACAAGTAACCGGTGTTATAATAATATCTTCCGTTCAGATAAAAGAAAAGCTGATCCTTGATAACGGGACCGCTTAAACTTCCTTCAAAATTTCTGATAGCAGCCGGATTTATGTTTCTAATATTCCAAAACTTATCATCTCTGCCTGAGAAGTAATCGCCAACATAGGTCTGAAGGTTTCCGTTAAAATTATTGCTTCCATCTTTAGTAACTATGTTGATAATTCCGGACATTGCCTGCCCGTACTCTGCATTAAAAGCACCGCTTATTACCTGTAATTCCTGCACTGCATTTGCATTAACATTAATAACAGAACTTCCATCATAAGCATCAGTAAGCGGAACGCCATCAACCTGATATGCAACCTGACCAGCCCTGCCGCCTCTTACGTGAAGATCACTTCCTGATGATACAATACCAGCCTGCAGAGAAAGCAAATCTGTTATTTCTGTTACAGGAAGCTGAGATATCATATCTTCTCCTACAACTGATGTAGTAGCTGTAACGTCTTTTCGAATCAGCGGTTTGGTTGCAATTACTACTACTTCTTCATTAAGCTCAAGTGCGGTTGAGTTAAGAGAAAAATCCTGTGTTGCAGTAAAACCGCTTGCCACTTTTATACCTTGTGCAGTAACTGAATTATAACCAATCGCAGATGCTTTTACTGAATATGTTCCGGGCGGCATATTTATAATAAAATAATTTCCATCCAGATCAGTAGCTGCACCCTGAGTTGTGCCTTCCACCATCACATTAACAAAGGGAAGCGCTTCACCTGTGCTCGCATCAGTTACTTTTCCGGCAATCTTTCCGCTTTGTCCATAAGTGACTTGCGTAGAAAAAAGTAAAATTATAAACACAGCAAAAAACTGTATAGTAAACCTCATAATATTCCTCCGGGAGGTAAATTGTAGATCATTAATGAGTTTTAATGGAAAGAGTACCAAATACTATAATTACTCCTGATAAAACTTTACATTTAATAAACTTGTTAAATAATTATGCTAATTTAATAAAAGTAACAGTCATTTTTATCAAACTTATCCTGTATAAAAAGTTATGACTTGCGGTAAATCAGTCTGCCTTATTTTATTAAAAAATTTTAGTTTTATTACTTAATAATTAATGAGAAAGCAATTTAAAAGGATTCACTGATTCTTTTAATTGAAAGGCTTATTTAACACAATGAAAAAATTTAATGATAGGTTACTTTTTACTGTACTCTGCCATACCGCCTAAAATATTTTTAGCATTATATCCTGCTCTTTTCAAATAATCAACTGCAACTGCAGACCTGTTTTGAGTTCTGCAAATAACCAGAATTTCTTTATCCTTAAATTTTTCCAGTTCTTTAATACGCTGATCAAGCACTTGTACAGGAATATTAATTGCTGATTCGATTCTTCCAAGTGAACCTGTAAATTCTTCAGGAGTTCTTACATCAAGCACAACAATGTTACTATCTGATTTAAGTTTCTCCTTAAACTCAGACATTGTTAAGGAATTATCGGATTTTTGTTGAGAGAAAGTCAGAGAGTTCAGTATCAAAAGTAAACCTGTAATTTTAGTAAAATATTTTATCATTATTATC
Organism: Ignavibacteriaceae bacterium; assembly: GCA_034005315.1. Lineage (GTDB taxonomy): Bacteria > Bacteroidota > Ignavibacteria > Ignavibacteriales > Ignavibacteriaceae > IGN3. Next base: position 15,005 of record JAVEUY010000020.1, read on the forward strand.
TTTCATTAATTTAGCCCGCAAAGTCCCGATGAACATCCGCCGCTGTATGATGGTTCAATCCCGCAATTACCAGTTTCACATCCTGAAGAAGATGCTGAAAAACCAACAGAGCTGAATGTCGAAAAGACTTTTCGGCTTTCTTTTGAATTACATTTTGGACAAACCACATCATCAGGATTTGATAATGATTTATGAAATACCTCAAATTTAGAGCTGCAGCTTATACATTTATATTCAAATATGGGCAAGATGTTTTTCCTTTTATTTTATTTTTCGCAATCGTTTAAATCTAAAAAATTCATCAATCGTTTATGAGCGTCATCTGTTAACTGCACATTATATTTTTTATAGTAATCAATTGTCAATCCAATAGTATTAAAATATTTCTGACAATCGGTACAATTATCAAGATGATGTTTAATCTCAGCACATTTATCAGATTCAAGGTCTTCGCCAAGACTTTCACAAATATGCTGCATTACATCTTTGCAATCCGGATTTTGTTTACTCATCTACTGAATACCTCATTTAATTCTTTTCTTAAAAATGCTCTTGCTCTGTGTAATCTTGATTTAACAGCCGGAACAGACAATTCAGTTAATTTTGCAGTTTCTTCAGTTGATAATCCTTCAACATCACGAAGTAAAAAGACTATTCTGTATTCGGGACTCAACTTACTGATAGCTTCATCAAGATTTTTTTTCAATTCTGCATTTTCAATAGATCG
>JAVEUY010000368.1:0-3339 GCA_034005315.1 Ignavibacteriaceae bacterium
TATTTAAGGCAGGAAATAGAAATCCCTGCGGATAATGAAAAACAGCTTATTGCCGAAGTTGAGTTACCGAAACACAATTTGAAAATGAAATCCAAACCGCTGAGTGTTTTTCCGCCTGTTAAAGTCAGCAATGTAAAATGGGATAAAACCACAGTTAACCGTGGAGAAGTTTTAAAACTTACTGCTGATGTAAAAAATTATCCGGCAGGTTTTGAAGCAATAATTCAGATTTTTGAATATAGTGATGATGAGACGCACGAGCTTGTTACTAAATTTCCGGTGCAGGTTAAGAATAATAAAATAGAAGCATTCTGGGAGTTTCAGTTTAAAGGGAATGTAAAAGATATTCCGAGACAATCGGATACTGAAAAGGGGTACATTCCGCCTAAGTTCTTTTTCAGGGTTTTTTTACTCGATTTTTATGAAGATTCAGATTTCGTAGAGTTCAAAGATTTTATAAGAATTGAACTGAAAGATTCTGATGGAAATCTTTTACCTAATGAAAGATATAAAATTTATCTGCCCGATGATACTACAAGAGAAGGTACACTGGATGAACAGGCAACTGCCGTTGAAGAAAATATTCCAGCAGGAGAATTTGTAATTATTTTTCCCGATAAAATCTAAATCAAATGGCTACATATACAGTTAATCAGTCTCAAACCACTGTCGGCGGGTTTTTAAGATTAACCTCAATTAATCCGATAATACAAAATCCAGACACCAGGATTCCTGAATTAATTCAGTGCAATGGTATAGTGCATTATACAAGAAGTGGAACTAGAACTGTAGTATCGGATGAAAATTTTCAAATTGAAGCCGGTGATCTTTTAGTTGTTGCAGATATTTGTGCAACCGGAAGTTCACAGACAATTGTTGCATCGCCTCAGGTTTCCGATTATGCTTTCATATTACCAACAGATAATTTTGGTACAAATGCCGATAATTATATAAACCGAAGACCAGAAACCAGAACAATCCTTAGTTCAAGCTTCGGTGATTCACTTGAAGCTGTTTTAAACACAATTGTTTCGGGTCCTCAAATAACTTCACCAATAAAAGATATTATTATTGTTACTCATGCAGGTGAAGGAGGTTTCTTATTCTTAAAACTGATGAATAACAGTGCACCTCCTGATCAAATTTCGTATTATGCTCTTCAAGATTATCTCAATGAGCAAGTAAGACCTCAAATAACCTCAAGACAAATTAAGAATGATACTAATATTCATATAAGAGGATGTAATATCGGTAAAGAACCACGATATCTTGATTTACTTAAAAGACTCTTTGGAAACAATGTTTCGGTTACTGCTCCTAAACATTTGGACAGTTTTTCATATCTAAGTCAAGGAACCACTATTCACAGATATGAACATCTTTCATATTGTTTTACTGTTTTTAACAAAAATGCTTTTACAAACAAGCAGCAGGTTATAAGTGCATTTATTAATCACTTGCCTGCATTTGAAGATATTTATGGAAATAGCCTAACACAAGCGCAACTTAATTCCTGGATTCCGCAGGATATTAGAAGCAATGCTGAAACGCTATACCAATGTACTAATCCAATAAGTAGTTCTTTAAGAGTGAATAAAAAATATATTCATCGTTTTGATAATCCTTTATATACATTTGATATTGAATTAGACTCGGAGCCTACTGCCAACCAAAGAATTGATGAATTAAAAAATGCATTAAGACAAGTTGATACGATGCAAACTTCGCATGATTTTCCTGAATATCATCAATTTGGTTATTCCAGTCTTGATGAATTTGTTGATAACATAAGCTGGCGCTTCACCTGGGATAATTCATCAGATACATTGCATTGTGTTGGTTCACGACACTTATATCAGCTTCGTATTCCGATTACAGATACCAACAATCAGCTTTTTCTCAATGCATTTCTTGGAGCAGGAGAAAAACGATATTTGCATCACCAGTTAATCGAAACCGATACTCGTTTTTTTACTAAGATATAATTACTTCAGTAATAATTAATAAATGATTGTTTAGAAATCATGAAGATACCAGATTACTACCGCCAGTTTCAAAATCAGCCTCCTAAAAAAGAAGAAGAGGCTAAACTGCCGGAAAATGCTGAAACTCCATCTGAGAAACCTCAGCAAAAAGCTGAACCTCAAAAACAAACTCAGCAGCCACAACAGCCTGCAGTAAAAGATAAAACTATTCCTTATCAGGGCAACGGTTTCTCTTTAGAGCAGCTTGAAGACTGGAAGGATGAAACTATTTATACTTTGGAAGGTCCGGTTACTGATGGAATTAAGCATATTTTTATTGTAACTGTTGACACAGAACCAGCTTCAGAAGATCTTATTGAGTATTCACAAATACAGATACAATCTTTAGAGAGAGAGTTAAAATCCTGTATGCTGCTAAAACAAGGCGAAACTAAATTAACAAACGGAAACAATGCTTACGAAGCTGTTTTTAGCTGGTATCCTACTGATGATCTGAAAATATATCAACACCAGATTTATACAATGGATAATAAAACCGCTTATAAATTAACAGCAACCTTTACAAAAAAAACCAGACAAACGATCGGTCCTGCTGTAGTAAGGATGATGCTTAGTTTTAATTCCGGGAAAAAGTAACTACTACTTATTATCTTAAAGAACAGATATTATGATATTATTATGGGCACTGAACTTACATCAACTAAAACTGTATCTGATAAACCTGTTGTCCGGTTAACTGTAGAAAAAGGAGAATCTCCGAAAAAAGAATATTTCTTTAAGGAAACCTTTCGTGTTGGACGGACGGATAACTGTGCAGTAAAAATAGATGATGGTTTGGTCAGCCGTGATCATCTGGAAATATCCTTTAAAGAAGGTAAGTGGTTTATTGCTGATCTGTTTAGCAGTAACGGAACTTACCTGGATGGAAAAAAGATTGATCATCTTATACTATCTGATTCTGTCAAACTTGTATTGGGAAAGAATGGTCCGGTCATTAAACTGGAAATAATTACAGATACTCAAAGTAAATCATCATCAGCAGCAGATATACCGGGGACAGATAGTTCTTTACAAAGTTATATTCAGCGTTATTTTGAACAGGAAGGTAATAATCCTAACGCAGGCGATCATACAAGAATGATTCAGCAGGCGTTCAAAGTTGTTCAGAAAAAACAATCTAAAAAATACTGGCTGATTATTACTCTTGTTGCATTTATCGGAATTCTTGCAACAGCTTATGCTGTTTACCAGCATATAAAAGCTAATGAACAGAAAGAACTTGCTGAATCAATTTTTTATCAAATGAAAGGAATTGATATCCAGCTTTCAAAATTGTCTTCAGTTGTAGAAAACA
>JAVEUY010000369.1:0-3331 GCA_034005315.1 Ignavibacteriaceae bacterium
GAAGGCGAACCTGTTATGCTCTTAAAATGTGCTGATGAAAAAGATGAAGCATCACAAATAGCAAAATACATCAAGCAGGAAACTTCAAAGAAAAAAATATCCTTTAAGGATTTTGCAATCTTATACCGTACAAATGCACAATCCCGGGCAATGGAGGATATATTCCGCAGAGAAAAGATACCTTATATTATTATCGGCGGATTGGAGTTTTATAAACGCAAAGAAGTAAAAGATGTAGTTGCTTATTTAAGAGTAATTTCAAATCAGAATGATGAGGAAAGTTTACTGAGGATAATGAATTTTCCGCAAAGAGGAATCGGCAGCACAACGGTTGTCCGCATGATTGCATTTGCACGAAAGCATAATATAACTTTATTTCAAACGATGGGAAGAGTGTTTGAAGTAATTGATATAAAGGAAAGAATTCAGAAGAACGTTAAACAATTTAAAACTCTTTTAGATAAATACATTTCATTAAAGGATAAGCTTTCTGTTGGTGAGCTTACAAGGGCAATGGTTGATGATCTGGCTTTAATACGGATGTTTAAGGAAGAAGGAACTCAGGAGTCACTTCAGCGCATGGAAAATATCAACCAGCTGCTTGCTTCTTTAAATGAATTTTCTGAGGCAAATTCTGATGCTAAACTGGAGCAGTATCTTGAAGAAGTTTCTTTAATTGCAGATATAGATAATTATAAAGATGATAAAAACTGCGTTACACTTTTAACGGTTCATTCCGCAAAAGGATTAGAATGGTCTATTGTTTTTGTAAGCGGATGTGAAGAGGAAATCTTTCCGATTGCAAATAAGTTTTTAACTGATGCTTCGCTTAGTGAAGAAAGAAGATTATTTTATGTGGCTTTAACCCGTGCACAAAAAAAAGCATACATTACACATGCAAGATCCCGCTACAGGTTTGGTGAAGTTGCATATCAAAGCAGATCAAGATTTATTGATGAACTTGATCCTGCTACATATAAAGAACTGAATGGTGGTTTTAACCGCAAAGCTAATCGTAAAACAAAAAAAGAAATGTATTATGAATATTTTGAAAAAGTCGGTTACGAAAGTTTTAATAGTGATGGCGCTACTCTGAGAATCGGAAGCAGAGTAATGCACGATAAATTCGGATTAGGAAAAGTTGTTGATGTTACAGGCACAGGAGATATGACTAAAGCTACAGTTCATTTTGAGGGAAATAATGTTAAGCAATTGATGATTAAATTTGCTAAACTTAAAGTGTTATAATAATAAGACTAAATTTGACAGGAGTGGAAATAAATGACATATGCACCTAAGAAACTTGCAATATTAGTAGGAGGAGGACCGGCACCGGGTATAAACAGTGTTATCGGTGCTACTACAATAAGGGCAGCAGTAGAAGGAGTTGATGTTATCGGTATTAAAGATGGTTTTCAGTGGATAATGCAGGGAGATATTAGTCATGTTAGAGAACTTACAATACATAGTGTCAGCAGAATACACTTCAGAGGTGGTTCTTATATCGGAATATCAAGAGCTAATCCGACAAAAGATCCTAAACATCTGGAAAATACAGTTATATCTTTGCTAAGACTTAATGTTGATAAACTTATAACAATCGGCGGTGATGATACTGCTTACAGCGCACTCAAAGTAAATGAAATGGCTTCCGGAAGAATAAAAGTTGTTCATGTTCCCAAAACAATTGATAATGACCTCGATCTGCCTCACGGCATTCCGACTTTTGGTTTTCATACTGCACGGCATATTGGTGTAGAGCTGGTTAAAAATCTTATGGTTGATGCACAAACAACTTCAAGATGGTATTTTGTTATTTCGATGGGTAGAAAAGCTGGACATCTTGCACTTGGAATCGGTAAGGCAACAGGTGCTACTTTAACTTTAATACCTGAAGAGTTTTCAAATAAAAAAATAAAGCTGTCTCATATTGTGGATATACTTGTCGGGGCAATTATAAAAAGATTAAGTTATGGCAAACCGGATGGTGTTGCAATTATTGCTGAAGGTTTAGTCGAGCATCTTGATACTTCAGATTTAGATACTCTGATTGAAGTTGAAAGAGATGCACATGACAATATCAGGATTGCTGAAATAAATTTTGGCGAGATATTAAAAGCAAAGGTTCAGGAGGAATTAAAAAAATTCGAATTAAAATCTACTATAGTTGCAAAAAATATAGGATACGAATTAAGATGCGCTGATCCGATTCCTTTTGATATGGAATATACAAGAGATCTTGGTTTTTCAGCAGCACAGTTTATTCTTTCTGATGGCAGCGGCGCAATGGTATCAATACAGAACGGTATGTTTGTTCCTTTGTATTTTAAAGATATTATTGATCCGACAACATTAAAAACCAAAGTTCGAATGGTTGATCCGACATCCGAAAGTTTTTATATAGCAAGACACTATATGCTTAGATTAAATCAGGCTGATTTTGATGATCCGCACGAACTTGCTAAACTTGCAGCAACAGCAGGAATATCAATCGATGCATTTAAACAAAGGTTTGGTTATCTGATAGAAAATGATCTTTTATATCAATATATAAAGCAAGGCATATTTGCTATTGATGCTACTGAATCAAACTTAGCCCACAGATATAGTGCTGACAGAGAAGAAGATCAGTATAACGAATAAAAATTATTATTTGTGTTAAGCCTGAGTAAACACCTCAGGCTTTTTATTTTATAACACATCGACATATATTTGCACACAAAACAAATTATGAAGAATATGAAAAATCATCCCAAAAAATTTAAAGTTGGTTTAATTCAAATCAGTTTTTCAAAAAATCCTGATGATAATCTGAACAAAGCAATTGCCTGGATTGAAAAAGCTGCTGAAAAAGGTGCACAGGTAATTTGTTTGCCTGAACTTTTTCGTTCACAATATTTTTGTCAATCAGAAGATATTAATTATTTTGATTTAGCCGAAACTATTCCTGGCACATCAACAGAAGCTATTTCCATAATTGCAAGAAAACTAAAAGTTGTTGTAATTGTTCCGCTGTTTGAAAAGCGTGCAATTGGTCTTTATCATAATTCAATTGCTGTAATAAATACAAAAGGGGAAATAACCGGTATTTACCGTAAGATGCATATCCCTGATGATCCAGCATTTTATGAAAAATTTTATTTTACTCCCGGTGATTTAGGTTTTAAATCTTTTGATACTGAATTTGGAAACATCGGAACATTAATTTGCTGGGATCAATGGTATCCTGAAGGTGCAAGATTAACTGCATTACAAGGTGCAAGTGTTTTATTTTATCCAACAGCTATTGGCTGGCATCCTAAAGAAAAAGAAGAACACGGTAAACCTCAGT
>JAVEUY010000370.1:0-3331 GCA_034005315.1 Ignavibacteriaceae bacterium
AGAGTAAGAGATTTGTTTGAGCAGGGGAAGAAAAATGCTCCTTGTATAATTTTTATTGATGAGATTGATGCTGTGGGAAGACATCGCGGTGCTGGTCTTGGAGGCGGACACGATGAACGTGAACAAACATTAAACCAGTTACTTGTTGAAATGGATGGTTTTGAACAGAACAGCGGAGTAATAATTATTGCTGCAACCAACAGACCTGATGTTCTTGATCCGGCTTTATTAAGACCGGGAAGATTTGACAGACAGGTTGTGGTTGATAGACCGGATGTAAAAGGAAGAGAAGGAATTCTTAAAGTTCACACAAGAATTATTCCTCTTGCCGAAGATGTTAATCTGGAAGTTCTTGCAAAAGGAACGCCTGGATTATCAGGTGCTGATTTAGCTAATCTTGTTAATGAAGCTGCTTTACTTGGAGCGCGTAAGAATAAGAAAAAAGTTGATATGAATGACTTTGAAGAAGCTAAAGACAAAGTGATGATGGGAATGGAAAGAAAAAGTCTTATCATATCTGAAAAAGAAAAAAAGACTACTGCTTATCATGAAATAGGGCATGTTCTTGTCGCAAGGATGATGCCTGAGGCTGATCCTGTTCATAAAGTAACTATTATTCCGCGCGGCAGAGCTCTTGGTGTTACTAGCTATTTACCGATTGATGAAAAGCATACTTACTCTAAAGAATATCTTGAAGCGATGATAACTTATGCACTTGGCGGTCGTGCTGCCGAAAAGCTTGTATTTAATCATTATACAACCGGTGCAGGAAATGATATTGAAAAAGCTTCAAACATTGCAAGGAAAATGGTGTGTGAGTGGGGAATGAGCGACAAACTCGGACCGCTTGCTTATGGTGCAAAAGAAGAAGAAATATTTTTAGGTAGAGAAATCCAGAAACACAGGGATTATAGCGAAAAGACAGCAATTGAAATTGATGATGAGATTCGTGGTATAATAAACAGTGCTTTTGATAGAGCAATTAAAATACTAAGTGAAAATATGGATTTGCTGCATAGACTATCAGAAGAATTATTAGAACGCGAAATACTTGATGCAGAAGAGATTGACAGTATTATTCGTGGAGAACATCTTCCACCAGTGCAAAAAGAGATTAACAAGAATAGTGAGTCGGAGCAAATTCCTGATCATGTTAAAAAACTAATGGAACAAAGGAATAAACCTGATACGAATCCTTAAAGATGACTCACATTGATAATGGAACAATTCACTACAGAGATGAATTAGTAAGAAAATTAATTCATCTCTTTTCTTTATCCATACCGGTTATTTACTATTTTATTCCGAAGCAGACTGCAGTAATTATTTTAGCAGCCTTAACAGTATTAGCTCTTATTATTGATGGCGGCAGATTTATTTCCAAATCATTTGCAAAATTATTTTATAAACTGTTTGGTTTTCTTTTACGCAAACATGAACTTGATAATGAAAAAAAGAATTTAACCGGTGCAACCTATGTTTTACTATCAGCTTTGATATGTGTATTGATATTTCCCAAAGTAATATTTGTTACTGCTTTTGCAATATTAATTATCAGCGATTCAATGGCTGCTTTAATCGGCAGAAAGTATGGTAAAAGAAAATTTTTAAGAAAAAGTTTTGAAGGAACATTATCATTTTTTATTAGTGCAAGCATTGTAGTTTTATTTACACCTAAAGTTGGCGATTTTCAGATGGAATATATAATTGGTTTTATTGCTGCATTTGTTGGTGCTATTGTTGAAAATATTTCTTATGGCTTTGCTGATGATAATCTCACTATACCACTGTCTGTAGGATTTACTATGTGGGTATTATATTTATTAATTTTTCCCAATCTCGAATTGGTTTTACTAAATGTTCCGAGGTAATTATGAAAAAGTTTTTGATTGCAATTTTTTTATTTGCTCAGTTTATTCTTTTTATAGCCTGTGATTCGGCTCAGAAACCAGCTTCCGGTTTTGAAGATGAAATTTATGTTGTAGCAGATTCAACTGAATATGAAGAACTAAAACTGGCGCTTCAAACAGTTTTTGAAGTTGAGATAAACACACCTATGCCTGAAAAGCTTTTTACTTTACATAGAATTTCATCTAACCAGATAGAAAAAGCTCAAAGGAAAAAAAATATCGTTATCGTTGCGCCCCTTAATTCCGGTTCTTATACATCACAGTATATTAAATCTATTACTAATAAAGAAGTTCAGGAAAAACTTGTAACTGATAATGATTTTATTTTAAGTAAGTATGATCTTTGGGCAAAAGGTCAGCTTGTTACTGTTCTATCCGCTCCAAATATGCAGGAACTGGAATTTAAAATTCTCAGGAACAAGGATAATCTTCTTTATGCCTATCAGAAGGAATCAGATAAAAGATTAAAAGAAAGTCTCTATGCTCCCAAATACGAAAGAAAAGCAATTGAGGGATTACTTTTAAGAGATTATGGATGGATGATATATGTTCAGGCGGATTTTAAACTTGCAAAGAATGATAAGGAAGATAAGTTTGTATGGTTAAGAAGATCACCAGGCAGTGATATGGAAAGATGGATTTTTATTCATTGGATTGATAATGCAACTCCCGAATACTTAAATGCTGATTCAATTAAATCTATTCGTAACAGATTAACCGAAAAATTTTATCAAACTTCGGATGACTCTGCTTATGTAGTAATTGCTGACAGCTTTTACACTACTACTGAAGTTAACTTTAATAACAGGTATGCATTATATACACAAGGTTTATGGGATCTGAATATAAAAGGAATGGGCGGTCCTTTTGTTAACTACACTTTTTATGATGAAAAAAGCAGAAGACTTTATATGCTTGATGGCTCTATCTATGCTCCGAAATATTATAAGAGAAACCTTATTCAGCAGACTGATGTAATTCTTCAATCATTTTTAACTAAGGATGAAATATCTAAAGAAAGAGCAGATTATCTGATAGACAAAATAGACGAATCGGTCAAGTATTAGAAATCATAATATTATTGTCATTCACTCACAAAACGCGGATAGTTTCGTAATCTGATTGTTTTTGATTTTTATTAAAATAATTAATCCTTCAAACGGACCGAACAGGAGTTCGGTCACTACGAATCTTTTTTAATTCATCCAGATAAACGCAGGTTGTTTTAGTATTCTAATTAATTTAAAAAAGTCCGAAATGACCTCCCCCAAGATGTTATAATTGTTTTTATTAAACTTTTAAATTAAAAACCAAACAAAGAAAAATTTACTTTATAGTTTTACAATGAATTAACTATTATTTAAGTTACAACTACAAAATCTCAAAATATATTGAGGTGAGAAGTGAAACTAAAATACTTT
>JAVEUY010000371.1:0-3317 GCA_034005315.1 Ignavibacteriaceae bacterium
TTGGCTCGCTTCCCGAATGGTCAGCTATTGCACAACAGACAGACTCTACTTCAGAATACATACACTACAAAAGAAACGACAGCACATTCTTAGAGAACTACAACCCAAACGATAAAGCAAAATACTTCCCTCTCAACAAGGTAACAGCAGGCACAGGTGTATGGACAGAGCTAAACCCAAACGTACCAAGAGTAGATTACATAGGAGTAGATTTTATAAATCCTGATACAGGCTGGGCTTGCGGTGGAAGTGGTGCGATAATAAAAACAACTGACGGTGGAAATGATTGGACAATCTCCGAAACACCTGTAACAAATCTTCTTCTAAAAATACATTCCTATAACGGACAAATTGTAATAGCAACAGGCTATGATGGAATAATTCTTTGCTCTTCTGATGCTGGTGAAACATTTGAACAAGTAGTGAGCGGGGTTGGAAGTGGAATAGACCTTTGGGGAGTAAAAATGCTAAACGATACTTTAGGCTGGGCTTGCGGAATGAACCAAACATTACTAAAAACAACAGATGCAGGATTAAGCTGGCAGCTAATTAATGCTGGATTAAACCAACACTACTGGTCAATAGACTTCTTAAATGAGCATTATGGAATGATAGCCTGCGGAGGCGGTAAGATATTAAAGACAACTGATGGAGGAAACAGTTGGGCAGCAATACAAGCCGGAGACACAAGAGCACTGTACACAATTGATATAATTGACTCACTTCATATTGCAGTAGGAGGAGCAACAGGTAAAAACTGTTACAGCAGCGATGGAGGATTGACGTGGATACAAAACACAAATCTTATTTATGAAAATGGTGTTAACTGCGTAGCTTTTATAAATACAGATACAGGTTATGCAGTAGGAGAACAATGGGCAATAAGAAAGACGACAAACAGAGGTGTAAGCTGGTTTGCAAGCGATCCTGTATATGGCGAGTGGCAGCTTGATTTACTTGAAGGAGGAATTGGATATGCTGCCGGGAATGAACTAAGAATTTATAAAACAGAAAATGGTTATGATAACTGGGAAAAATTATTTTTTAACATAAACATTGCAGATGTTTACTTTACCGATGAGATGACAGGGTACATTGCCGGAGGGGAACCTGTTTACAAGACCACAGATGGAGGGCAAAGCTGGTTTGGGCTGCCAAACTTCCCAATAGGTTTATTTACAAGCACACTAACAAGCATAACTTTTACAGACAGTGTAACAGGATTTGCAAGCAGTAGCAATACAACCGTAAAAACAACAGATGCCGGAGAAAGCTGGTACGAACCAAATGGATTACCTGGCGGGATAGGAAGATTCTTTTTCCTAAATAAAAATACCGGTTGGGGGACAAGCGGGAAAAACATTTTAAAGACAACAGATGGTGGAGAAAACTGGACAACTCAGTTTACTGTTCCTAATGGTAGTTTCTCCAGTATTAATTTTGTTGATTCCTTGAATGGTTGGGCAACAATCTTCAGTAGAAGACCTTATAAAACTACTGATGGTGGACTAAACTGGATTGAACGAACTGACTTAGATATTTGGGAAAGTGATAATGTTTATTTCTATGATTATTTAAAAGGCTGGATTATTTCTGGTAATAAACTTTATTATACTACCAATAGTGGAAATGACTGGATTCAAGATCCACAGATTTATACTTACAGCAGAAATTTTGAAAGAATATCAGATACCCATTTTATAATAACAGGGACAAATATCTATGAATCAGTAGATACTGGGATTGTATGGCAAAACATTACAAGTCAGGTTGGGAGTTATTTCACTGCTTTACACGCTCCTAAAAACTATTTGGCTTATGGTGTAGGACCTCTTGGTTATATAGTAACTTATTTAGATACATCAATAATCCCAGTTGAATTAGTTGAGTTTACTGTGAAGCAAATTAATAACCATATATTAATTAAATGGATCACTGCGACAGAAACTAATAACTATGGCTTTGAAATATTTCGTTCAATCGATTTGGACAATTGGATTAAAATCGGTTTTGTTCCCGGTTATGGAACAACAACTGAAACACAAAATTATTCTTTTATTGATAACCGTTTAAATGATGAAAAAATTTATTATAAATTAAAACAGCTTGATTTGGATGGTAGTTTTTATTTCAGCGAAATCATTAACGCCAATATTCAGATTCAAAATTTTGAGTTGAAGCAGAATTATCCCAACCCTGCTAATCCAATAACAAACATCTCATTTTCAATTCCTCATAAATCTTTTGTAAAAATTAATCTCTACTCAATTAATGGAGAACATATCAAAGAACTAATCAAAGAGGAGAAAGAAAGGGGTATTTACAATTTAGAAATTAACCTAAGTAATTTATCATCAGGAGTTTATTTTTATCGAATGATAACGGACAATGGTTATCAATCAACCCAAAAACTAATAATTCTAAAATAGGAGGAGTTATGAAACATTCTTTACTGTTCTTTTCGCTTTTTATTTTCAGTACTATTCATATTATAGCGCAGACACCAACCTTTGCTGGTCTGCCAGGACCGGAACACGTGTTAGTTGTGTATAAACTACCCGGCCCGAATAATCCAGCAGATACTATCTCGCGTGCTGTAAAAGATTATTATGTAAATGCCCGAAATATTCCAGCATCAAACATTGTTCTAGGTTTAACTCTCCCCGACGAATGGCTAACCTACGGAGGCACAACCCATCGTATAGAAATTGTACAATCAGGTGATATAATAAAGGATACAACTCAAGCTTGGCAAGACTCGGTTACTAATTATGGGGCAGGAGCTACATTTCATGCGTGGCAATACTTTTATGAGCATATTGCTGTTCCAATTAAGAATCACCTTGAAAATACTTTTGTAAACGGAGTTCCGTTAAAAGAAACAATCCGCTATATTGTTCTTTGTAAAGGTGTACCTTACAAAATCCAATCAAGGTTTGATTTGGACGGTATATATAACCCGGGAAATAATAATGTTTCGCTTCAAAGCTTACTATCAATCTTAAATAATGAGCCTTATCACACAACTCTCGAAACATCGTTCTTAAGTGATATTAAACGCAGTAACCCTTATTATGAAGCCGCAAAAGATAATTTCTGGCATTTAGACTACCGCTTTCTTCCTGACTTTTATATTAATTCTTCGGGTGTAAAGTTATCCTATTTAGTAACCCGTTTAGACGGATTGAGCTATGCTGATTTACAATTTATTATTGACAATGCAGTTAATGCATATACAAGCGGTTCACGCACTTGTATTCTGGATTCAACAGATACTAGCTTTGGTTCATCAAGTGAATCTAATTAAATACTTAAAA
>JAVEUY010000372.1:0-3309 GCA_034005315.1 Ignavibacteriaceae bacterium
TTCAGGGGGCAAAACAGAAATATCAGCTCTGTATGTTCTGGGATAAATCAACCATAGAATCAGGAACAGAAACAAGGTGCTAAGTACAGTAATTTTCAGAATAGATTTAATATTAAATAAAATAACATTTAGTATTTCATGCCAGCTCATTGTTTACCTCGTTGCTACAATTACTGCTACTGTTGCTGCAATAACAGCAGCTACTTGTCCCAGCACAGAAAGTGATGTTGTAAAAATTTCCCAGAATTTTGGTCCCGGCGGATCTTCCAAAACCCAGATTGTGTCCCCCGGATCCAGTTGTGTAATATCATCAGCATCAATCCACTCACCGGTATTTACTTTAATCACTCTTACATCGTTTTCAATTGCCCTCCAACTGAATCCCCCAGCTAAAGCAATATAATCCTCAACTGATAATTTTGAATCATAAATAATATTACCCGGATTTACAACCTGCCCGATTAAAGTAATATAATTTCTTTTTTCGGGAATAGTGATTACATCATTACGTTTTAAAATTATATCTTCACTTAATTTATTCATTATAAATAACTCTTTGAAATCCACAACAACTTTTCCATACCGCTGTCTTGATTTTGCTTTTAGATAATCATATTCATCATCAGTCATATCTGCACGCGGTATCAGTTTTATCCTTTCAAACTCGGGATCATAACTTGAATCTGCATCTGTTCTGAAAAACGAAGCATCTTCCAAGCCTGCATCTTTAAGAAATCCGCCAGCAGTACTAACCAATTCACTTAAAGTTGTCTGGTCTTTAACAATTTTATATATGCCCGGATACTTTACAAAACCACTTAAAGTAACCCACTGCTCATCATAATACTCACTTAGCTCTCTTACTAAAACCTGATCACTGAATTGAAGCGGAACATTATTATTTTTCAGATATTCAAATGAATAATAACGGCTGAATTGATTTACACCATCCTTAGCAAAACTAACTATTTCAATAGAATCTGTTCTGGCTTTATACTTTAAACCACCTGCAAGAATAATAAAATCATATACAGATTCACCTTCTCTGAATTCATAAGTTGCAGGATATTTAATCTGCCCGTCGATAAAAATAGTTTTGTCAACTTTATCAACGATTACAACATCTCCGTCTTTTAAATAAGGATTGCTTTCAATTTTCCCCAATCTGAGGAATGACAGGAAATCAATATTCAGTGTATCGTTATTTCTATCTATGATTCTGACGTTTCTTATATCTGAAGTTGATTTTAAACCGGGAGATGTTTTAATAAGATCCAGAACTCTTGAATTGGAAGTAAGAATATAGTTAGATGGCTTCAATACATCGCCTATCAAAGAAACTTTTATTTTTCTTACATCGGCAAGTGCAATATAAATATCAACATTCCTGAAATTAGTGTTTAGTTTGTTTTTGATTATTTCTTTCGCTTCATTTAATTTTTTGTTACGAAGATCAACAGCACCAACTCTTGGTATATATAAATATCCTTCATGATTGATCAGCAGGTTAAAATTTCTTTCTTCCACACCGCTGATGGAAATAAATATATTATCACCGGGTCCTACTATATAATCATCGGGATTTATGATTCCTTCAGATGCTTCCATTGTTTTGAATATATTATAAGAAGTATCTTTTATTGAACTGAAAGATCTTTCCGGATAAGTAGGAAGTATCTGTGAATATGAATTAGTAAATAGTAACAGGAATAAAACAGCAGAGGATATTTTTTTGCTTATCAATTTGTAACCAAGATTATTTAAGTGCTGCAAAGTTAATAAATAGATAATAATTATTAAAAGTTATTTTCTTTGATACTAAATTTTTAATGAAATCTTCCTTAAGGAAATTATTGTAACAAATACTCCTATTAACGGTCCGGTGGATAACAGAATTATGATAAATAAATACTTATCCCTGATTATCTGATCAAGCGAGAATAAATATTCGCTGGCATAATAATATAACATCATCGAAATTGCCAAAGCAGTAAATCCTGCAATTAGTCCTGCCAAAGCACTATTTAATATTATAGGCATTTTTATTGTGGAAAGCTTTGCACCGACAAATTTCATGGTTTCCAATTCAGAATACTTGGAATTTAAAATCAACCTTACAGTACTGTAAACCAGATAAATTGAGACAAGGAAAATTAATCCGGTTAATGCAAAGACATACACTTTACCTTTTTCAATATATGATAAAATTTTCTGATAAAAATCCTGCCTGAAAACAACATCATCACTCCAGCTAAGTTTTGATAAATCTGTTATGATCTTTTTAATTGAATCATTAACAGCATACTCACTTTTAAGTTTCAGATTAAATGATGCGGGCAGAGGATTATAATCCAGAATCTTTCTGAAATCTTCTCCGGTTTCTTTTACAAAAATTTCTGCAGCCTCATCTTTACTTACATAATCAGCCGATTTAAGGAAGTTAAAATTTTGCAATTCACTTTTAATTGAATCAATTTCTGTTTTAACAATTTTATCTTTGATAAAAACGCTTATTACAATATTGCTCTTTAATTCCTGCTCAAAATGATTTGAAAACTGTATAATGAATACAGATAAAGTAATAAGTATAACAGAAAGTGTAATTGAAACAAGTGAAAGAAAAAAAGAAAACTTTGATCTCGCAATCAGTTTAAATGCTTCTTTAATCCAGAATTTTATCATAAGTTATTTTTAAAAATTTGATTCATCTATCCAGCGTTCTATCTTCCAGAGCTGCGTTAGCGGATTTTTATTTAACGAAAGATTTACTCTTCCATCTACATGAACAACATCTGTTGGATTAAACGTTATTGTTAAATTGAAACTTCTTACAATGTTAGCTGAAACAGAGTCCTGTGTACTTAATACTATATTATTCCAAATAAGATCAAGCCTTTGTGCATTTTGAAAAAGACCGTTAGTTGTGCGCATTTCATCATCTCTGCCCCAGGTAACATCAAATCCCTGATCGTAATCTCTGTAAGTAAAAGTAAAGTCACCTGTCATAAGATTACCATAAATAGTTGTGTCTTTAAATGCATAAGCATACTGAAAATTCTGAAAAATACCCGGAATATCTTTTTGATCAGAAATCGGAGGTACGCTTGAATCCGGATTTGTATCAAGTTTTGGAGCAAACGGATTTGTACAAGAGACAATCAGAAATAAAATAAACGATATTAAAAAATATTTATTAATAGAATATTCCTTTTAATTCACTCCAACTTGGAAATGTTTCACCTCTGGTATCCTTCCAAAAATAAATAACCCATTCTGATCTTACATCTCTTAACATATTAAACTGCAATA
>JAVEUY010000373.1:0-3307 GCA_034005315.1 Ignavibacteriaceae bacterium
CCGATTAAATCCGGTCTATCTTCATCCAAATCCCATTTACCGTTATTGTTTTTATCAACCGGGTTATAAACTCCGTCATTATCACCGTCATAAAAATGAGCACCAAGTTCAACGGCATCTTTCCATAACTGCCAGCTGTTGCCAAAATCGGGATTTCTTTTATTCAAAGGATAAATAGAAAATTTTGATTCATCTGAAGAATTTAAATTCCCCGGAATATAATCTTCAATTCTTGAGGCAGATAAAACACCATTTGCCCAAATGTTGCCGTTTACTAAACCGGTCATATAAAAACCGGCAGAAAATAAAACTATATGATCGTCATAAATCCCGCCGGAAATACTGTTTAAGACAACATCGGCAATAATTCCTCTGTTGTTAAAGGGTAATTTTAGTCTTTCTTTATCAATAATATACTTTGCATTAATAGGTTCAGCATTTATATCAGATAATGATAGTTTTGAAAGATTGTCATTTTCATCTAAAGCATAAATATCAAGAGTATTATTAATCTGCTTCATTGGCAATTGAACTGATGCAATATTATCGTAAGCTGAAGTATCAGGATAAACTCCGTTGTTAAGCATAATATACTTTTCATTGTTCCACATTGCATATACTTCAATAACATCTAAATCATAGACTTCAACAGTTACTTTGACATACAAGTCAATTATATAATCTCCGGTAACTTTCGGATTTATTAAGTATGGATAATGAAAAACATCATTTGGTGAATCAAATCTGTCAATCCAAATTGAACTATTTCCGTCATCTTCAACAGAATAAAATTCTTTATCTGTTATCCAGCTATAATAAACAACATCATTTTCTATAAATAAATTAGCTCCTTTATTAATACCTTTATATGTAGTCATTTTATTTATTTCGCTTACATCTCCACCGTTTAAATCATACTTTAGGCTGCTAATCTCACGATCATTTTTATTTTCAAAGGCAAAATAAATTTCTTCCCCTTTCTTCAAAGCTGTTAGGGATAAATTCACAGGAGTAGATGAAGTATAGGGAGAAATTAAAACAGCAATGTTTTTTGAATCACTCCATGTATTTCCATTATCTGTGGATATTAGTTCAATTAGATTTAATTGATCTGCATCATCTTGAATAAGCCCGTAGATTCTATACTCTGAATCGCTCAGTTCTATTAATTCTAAGTCAGATGTTGAAAGAATTAATGATGAGTTAATAATTGTATTGCTCCAATTAGTTCCACCGTCTGTTGTTTTAGCAATAAATATTTTTTTTGAAGTTGACTCATAAACTATATCAATATTATTGCTGTCCTTTAATTTTACATCAAAACTTCTTGCTTTATTTGCAAAAATATTTGTCAAAAATTTTAGTTCACTCCAATCTTCACCATTATTTGCTGATGTTATAAAAGATATTCTAAAATTTGAGGATAAGGATTGTTCGGCTTGAAAAAATAAATATAAAACTCCATCTTTCTTTATAAGTCTCATATCTCCGTCAATATTGAAATCATAATTGGGAAAAGTAATCTTCTTAATAAAATCAAAACTCTCTCCGTTATTGCTTGAATATCCGAAAGTGATAGTATCGCTTTGATATTTATCTGTCAACCAAGCAGCATAAATATAATCTCCATCAGCTAGTATTGCATGGTTTTCAATCTTTACATTTTGATCATTATTAAAGTTGCTTATAAGTCTGTATGCTTGAGTTACCTGCCCGTTTACAGCGGTGATTAAAATAAATAAAGTAATGATAAGTTTTTTCATCTCTTCCCCTTAACTAATTTTTATAAAAATCGAATAGCAATTAATTCATTTTGAAAATCTATAGAGTAATTATTAATGCTCTCAATAATCTGAGGTATTTTAAAGGTGATATTCAATAGGATTTTAAGATTATATAAATGCAGTAAAATTGAATTAAAGGATTTATAATCAAAAATATCTATTGGACAAATTTGTCTGTAATATTTATGCAAAATTAATAAATAGCAACCTGCAGATCTTCTCATCCGGGAAATCCTTTTAATCCATTAAACGTCGATAGCGTATTACAACTTCTAAATATTTTTAATTAAATGCAATACATATTTTTTAAGCAGAAATAATAAAGTCGGTGTTAATCTCGTAAGAGAAAAATTGTTGTTGCAAAACGGTTTTTGCTGAAACCAGCCTCGTATTGTTTGTCAAAAAAGAAGCTTATGATGACGGAGCTGTTTTTGAGACAGCTCCTGTTAGTAAGGAAATATTTTATTTAAAAATCATCTTTTTCGTCGTCAAACTTAAAACCGAAATCTTCCATTTCATCTTCATCTTCGTCAAATTCATTATAATATTCTTCATCTTCGTAAGAAGTATCGGCTTTATCCAAAACTTTGTTTACAATATCCTCTACAATATCGGCTTTTGCTTTTTCTATTTCGATTTCATCACTGTCTTCAAAACTGTCCATAGCGGCTTCCGTGGATTCCCACAAAGCTCTAATATCATTTTCTTTATGCGGTTTTAATTTAAGGTGTGCATACTTTTCAATTTTATCTATAAGTTCTTGATCCCAAGTTCCGTCTTGAGATACTTGACTAGTTAGTTCATCCCATACAGTTTTACTGCCCGATTTTTCCTCTTTTAATGAAGCAATAACTTCATCTGCGAGTTTATTGATATTTAATTTCATTATCTCAATTCCCTTCTATTTAGAAATCATATATAATTTTTTTACGATTTTTTTGCAAATACATTTATAAATACTTTATTAAAAGAATGTAAAAAATAAACACAACTCCAAACGAAATTGCAAGTGCAAAAGTCACATTTAAAGTTTTACTCTCTTTTACAATTCCTTTATTACTTTTCTTTTCATCTTTAGTTTCTTCTTTCACATTATCTTTTTTTTCGGTTACCGGATTCGCTTTTTCATCAGGATTCATTTCAATTCTTTTTATAACACCATCTTCATAATATTTTATTTTTTTGATTGTCCCGTCTTCATTGTAAGAAGTCTGTTCACCAACTTTTTTTCCATTCTTATAATTAATTTTTTCCTTTATTGATCCGTTAGGATAATAAATTATTGTTTCACCTTCATCTTTACCATGAATAAATTCCTTTTCACCCAGCAGGGTTCCGTTTTGATGATAGAATTTTGAAACTCCGTGTGGTACTCCGTTTATATAATTCCAAACTCCTTTAACATTCCCGCTTTTATAATAAGTTGTTGTAGTTCCTTCCTGCTTGCCGTTTTTTAATTCTTCTTCAACTTTTAATGTACCGGATTGATAATATGCTTTGGCATAACCATCTTTCTGCCCCAT
>JAVEUY010000374.1:0-3303 GCA_034005315.1 Ignavibacteriaceae bacterium
AATCTGACAAATGTTGTTGGCTTTTTTAAAAATGATATCTTCTCAAGGAAAATGGCCCCCCTTCTTAATGATAAATTTAAAAACGTGACCGACAAGAATTCTAAACATCAGCTAGCATTACTTTTTGTATTTACAAGACCTCAGAACTGGAAGAAAGTACTTGAGGAATATATAACTTCACTTAATAAAAACTCGTTTTACTTATATGATATATTAAATGGATTACGAGCAAAATATGTTTACGATTTTGCTTCTCAAACAGAAATTAATGAAATGTCTTATTTAATAAAAATGTGTTTGGCGAAACATGAGTTTGGATCCAAAAAACCTGGCATGCATGAGATAAAAAAAATCCCCAACAAAGCTTTACCAACAAGAGATTCGAGTGATATTGAAGACTTCGATGCATCATTGTAAAACTGTTTATAAGTGACTAGGTTTGTATAACTCATTATAGCGACTAAATTTTACTTAATACTTGGACAAGGTGAAGTACCTTAATTAAGTGTGCTCATTATTGTGTGATTATTCCGGACAAATTGCACCACCTGCTCAGGGGTTTCTTTCCCTATTACTGCTTAATGTTGATTTGTTCCAGACTCTTTTGAGGTTGATTACAATCTGACAATAAATCTATCTTTTACCCCCACCTCGTCCAGCTAATGCAATTCAGGGCGCCATCATACCGGGTGATATCTTTCATGGAGATCTTCACGATCCGGTTTTGGGATTCATAGTCGGGAAAGTGTTTCGAGATTTGCTCAACCGCAGCATCATCCGCGGGCTGGTCAATAGCCGGAACCAGGATAAAATCCTTGGTTTGCAGGAAATTGATGTAGGCGATATGGTCTTCTGCTTCGTTTTCCGAAACACGGAGCCAGTCCCGGTTGAGCCTTGCCTTATCGAGTGAATCCAGGATCTGTTTCCTGAAATCGTCATCGGCAGTATCGTAAAATCCGCTGATGATTACCGTGTCCGGATTCACAAACCGCAGTGAAAGCTTCCCTTATTTAGCAATATTCAAATTTATAGTTTTTCTGATAATATTAATGTCCTGTTGGAATGTGGGAAACTCAGGGAGTTTTCCATATTTCAATAGGAACTTAGCTGGTGGCAGATTCATTAACGAATCATGCGGTCTTTCGTTATTGTATTCCCACATCCACTCGTGAGTAATGCCTTTTACCTGTTCCAGTGATTCAAATAGGTAAGCACTTAATACCTCGTTGCGATAGCTTCTGTTGAATCGTTCGATATATCCGTTTTGAGAAGGTTTTCCTTTCTGTATAAACTGCAGATCAATCTTTCTTGCAGGATTTTGGCACCATTGTTCAAGTTTGGCTGAAATAAACTCAGGCCCGTTGTCTACACGAATACGGTCAGGAGTTCCTCGCCATGAAACAAGCTGCTCCAGTTCACGAATGACTCTATGACTATTTAATGAAGTGTCGATTGCAATTTGTAAGGCTTCGCGGTTATAATCATCAATAATGTTTAAAGTTCTGAATTTGCGCCCACTGCTTAAAGTATCATGCATAAAATCCATCGACCAGGTAATGTTTGGTCCGATTGGCAATACCAGCGGCTCTTTTATCCTGGATGGCAGTCGCTTCTTATGCTTTCTTCTCAGGTTCATATTAAGGCTTAAATAAACCCTGTACACCTTTTTATGGTTCCATTGCTTTCCCGAATTACGCAAGTGGTGATACATCATCCAAAAGCCCCACCTGGAATGTTTATCGGCCAAAGAGTCAAGAGCATCAACAATCTCTTCATCGTCCTTGGGCTTTGGTTGATAGTAAAATACTGATGAGCTAATATTTAATAAATTACAGGCCTGTCGCACACTCATCTTGTGGCGTTCATGCAAGTACTTGACAGATTCTCTTTTCTGCGCAGGCCTTATAACTTTTTTTCAAGTAAATCTTTTAGCGCTTCGTTTTGAAGACTGGATTCAGCATACATTTTTTTCAGCTTCATATTTTCTTCTTCAAGTTCTTTTAAGCGTTTTAGGCTCGAAACATCCATTCCGCCATATTTGCTCTTCCATTTGAAGAAGGTTGCCTGACTGATGCCATACTCACGACAAATGTCTGAAACTGTGCGTCCTGATTCCTGTTGACGCAATACACCTACGACTTGACTTTCTGTAAATTTTGATTTTTTCATGATTACCCAAATTTAAGCATTTAACTCTAGTTGCTTTTAATGCTAGTTTCGGGGAAGCTTTCACAATCGTTTCATGTTTTTCAAATTTGTGCCTAACGTACGAGTGTAAGTTTAGGCGCGGATTTCGGGCTTCTTTCCTGTCGCGGCACACCGCTGTTGGAGCGGGGTAGGGCGTTGGATTTCGCATCGCTGCCCGTGCTTAAATTTACACGTTGTTATGGGCTTTTGTTATAAAAAGAGGATAGACAATTAAGTCCACCCTCTCATTGTTACTTTTTCTTAAAAAGCAGTTCAGCGATATATCCTCCAATAATTGCACTGATTGTAATAATCAAAGCATCTTTAAAACTGTAAAATTCAAAGAAGGGAGGAGTCCATATTAAAGCTATTAAGCCAATTATTATTAAGATTGGAATAACGGGTTTCTTTCTCATTTTATTTAGTTAAAACAGTTTTGATAAATAATTGGCAGCCTTTCCTACAATACCAGTAGAACCAGCTACAGCACCTCCTAGTGCTGAAATACCAACCACAGACCAATTAACTTCTCCATTAACCCCATATTGTGCACCGGCTGATAAACCTGCTCCAAGTACTCCTCCAACAATATCTGCAGCTGCCCAAACTGGCAAAGCTTTTGCACTTTTTAAGTTGTCTCCAAAAGCTTCTGGATTTTCTTTCCACCACTCAATTGAAGCAATTGAAACTGCTAAAATTGTTCCTACCATTTCTCCTTCACCAGATTCCAGGTCATATCCATAATTATCAAATTCTGATATTAAACCCTGTATATTAGATTTTAATTGTTCATCAGATAATGAATTTTCGTAATTTGATTTTAGATCTGTTGACAATTTACTTAATATGTCGTACGAGTTTTCATTAATTTGACTTGTTGATTTAAGGTACTCTATTAATTCAAAAATATTAGCATTTTCGATATCACCTGATTTTAGTTTGTTAGAGCTAAAGCTTTTTTCCGTAAGCTTTGCAGTAACAACCAACTCTTTGTTGTTTTCAATACTTTGAATTAATATTTGTTTATCTTTAAAAGGTAAATCTAAATTATAAACAAATTCTTTATTAAAAAAACTAATATTTTCGATTCTTTCATTTAAATAATCAACTTACGTA
>JAVEUY010000375.1:0-3303 GCA_034005315.1 Ignavibacteriaceae bacterium
TTACTTTTTTGTATTTTCATAGTCGGTATTTGTTGCAACACCAATATAGGTGAAAATACCTTAGCTGTAAAACGATGTTAAACAAAGTTTTACAGCTTTTTATTAACAATACATGCGGATTTTAGGATCCATCGGGACACAATTCACAAGATTTATTACCAAAGAGACTGCCAGGTAGTACCATCCCACATCTTAGCAATATTATCATTATTATCAAAATAAACCGTTCCTTTAGCAGGACTTTCGGGAGCAACATCTCGTGGTTGAAGTATCATAAAATCGCGGATATTTACTGTTGCGTTTAATTTAAGTAGGTCATTATCAAACTCTCCATATATTAAACTACTTTCTGAGTTGGCATCAGAATTTTCAATATATAATTTATTCGAACCTATTTCATCAGATCCTGCACCAAAACCAATAAAAATGTTATTATCTCCAAGAGTATTATAACCTGCATAGGATCCAATAAATATATTACTATTACCTCCGGTATTAAGAAACCCAGCATAGTTTCCCATAAAATTATTATAAGTACCAGAATTATTAAGGCCAGAGAAACTACCTATAAAAACATTGTTTTCTCCATTAGTCCCTTCAAACCCTGCACTATGACCAACAAATGTATTCTCAGAACCAGAATTATTGTGTCCCGAATGACTTCCTATGCAAACATTAAATTCTCCTCCTGTACCTTGAGAACCCGCATTATAGCCAACAAATGTATTGTCAGAACCTATATTTGAGTGGCCTGAATAACTACCAACAAAAACATTTGCATTTCCTACAGTACCTTCATATCCTGCTTCATGTCCTAAAAATGTATTATCATATCCTGTATTTTTAAATCCAGAATGACTTCCTACAAAAACATTAAAATTTCCATCATCACCTTCGTTTCCTGCATTATGGCCTATATATGTATTATCTGTTCCCACTTGGTTTGCATATCCTGTTTGTTCACCAATATATACGTTAAAGTTTCCAGATATATTCTGTCTACCAGAGTTAGTTCCCAAAAACACATTATACTCTCCTTCAGTATTAGTTACACCACTCTGGTTACCAATAAAAATATTGTAGCTTGCTGTTTCATTGTACCAACCACTGGCTTGCCCAATAAATATATTTCTGGTACCTGTTGTATTGTACAGACCTGAAGTACAACCAATAAATACATTTGCAAGGCCTTCTGTATTATTGAAACCACTCAATGTTCCTACAAATACATTTTTATAACCAGTTGTGTTATATGTACCTGATTCTTCTCCAACAAATGTATTTAACCCACCAGTTGTACTATATTTCCCCGATTGATAACCAATAAATATATTTCTATTTCCTTCTGAATTTAACATTCCAGCCTCAAAACCCATGAAGGAGTTATATAAACCAGTAGTGTTAGATTTACCAGCTTCGTGACCTATAAAATAATTATATTTATTAATATCCATAAAAGAATTGACTTGTCCTTTTGTAGACGTTCTGCCACTTACGGCAAATCCGCCTAACTGCCCCTTTGTTGAGTTAGTATCATTAACATAAATTCTTGTACTATCAGGAGTAACTCTGAAATATTCAACTTCCTCGCCACCTAATTTTGTTGATGTACGTCCACTTACAGCAAAACCTCCTAATAAACCTTTTGATTCAATGGGCGTATAAACCTTAGCACCATCGGAAAAAACGGCAAATACAATATTACCTTCTCTATCTTTAACAGCAAATAATGTATCGTTATCAGTAAAATAGAGTGAGCTATTATCAATTATTTTGGCTTTTTCTGAATATAATGAATAAGGCACAGCTATTAATTGAGTTAAACCCATATCAACAAATGAACTACCTGTTGGATTTGCAATTTCTGTTTTTTGATACAACTGTGCTGACCAGTCGATTTCAGAAAATTCGCCAGTGAGAACTGAACCGCTACCTACAATTACAGCAAATTGTCCGTAATTATTTGTCATTAATGTGTGTGTTTCAGAATATATAAGTGATTTAGTAGGAATATCATCTAAAAGAGATATTCTAACGGTAATTGAAGTGTTTTTTACAAGTTCACCTGAAGAGTTTCGCAGAACTCCTTGGTAATTATACTTTTCGGGAACCTGACTATAAATTTGCAGAACTGAATAAAAAATTAACATTACCAAACAAAGTAACTTTTTCATAAGGCAGCAGTTTTGGGTAAGAAGTAGTATTATAAATCTCTTAATTTATGAAGATAAAACAAGTTTTAAAATTTAAAAAAGAAATCATTTGTTTTTTTGTAATATTGAGTTCAGCAAAACTAGAATAGGAAGAAATGCAATTGAGTTTGAAGATGGAAATTATTATTCGATGAACTGTTAGTTGTGTGTTTAGAGTAAATCTCACTATTCACTTTTCACATTCCTACTTAACACAACAAATAAAATATAGAGCCTTCTGCGGGACTTGAACCCGCGACCTGCTCATTACGAATGAGCTGCTCTACCAGCTGAGCTAAAAAGGCGTTTCAATTATCAATAATCAATTATCAATAATCAATAATCGAATGTCAATTTGGAGAGAAAACTATATTTTGACTCCGACAACAACGACATCATCAATCTGTTCATAATCACCTTTCCAAAAATCGAATGTATTTTCAATTATTTCTTTTTGCTGATCCATTGGTTTGTGAGCAATCTTTAACAACAACTCACGAAGGGCGCCATTCATAAATCTTTTCTTATCCTCACCACCAAATTGATCAACATAACCATCGCTAAACATATAAATTTGATCTCCTTTATGCAATTGTATTTCATGATTTGTAAACGGATCCATTTTATAATAAATGGCTATGGGCATTTTATCAGGTTTAATCTCGAATAGTTTTTCCTCAACCCCATTAAGTGAATACTCCTGAATTGCCTTATTATCTTGTTTCTGCAATTCCTTACTTATAATATAAACCGGATTATGAGCCCCGGCAAACTGTATTACATTTGTATCGTGATTAATGCTAATAAGTGCCATATCCATTCCATCGCGTGGGGCTCCCAGTTCATCTTTCTGATTTAAGCTTTTTACAATCTCCTTGCGTAACTTTCTTAATATTACACCAGGATGAGTAATATATTCCTTCATAACTATTTCGCGAAGATATGAGATACCAAGCATACTCATAAAAGCACCTGGTACTCCATGACCCGTACAATCAACTGCAGTTATTACAGTGCAATTCTCAACATTTGCCCACCAGTAAAAATCACCACTCACAACATCTTTAGGTTTATAAAAAACAAAAAAATCAGAGACCTTATCTTTAAGGAT
>JAVEUY010000021.1:0-15348 GCA_034005315.1 Ignavibacteriaceae bacterium
GAGTAAGATTAAATCTTTCGCCGATCTATTCTAAAGTAGCTGAATGATCTACATCAATTCCGAAGTATAATTTAATTACTTCAGCTTCTCTTTCAGATAGAGTGGAGAGAACATTTGCAACTTCTTTTTTCAAAGATTCGGTCATCAGTTTATTATCCGGCAGCGGCTGTTCGTCGTTCGGAAGGATATCAACCAATGAATTTTTTCCGTCATCACCTTCTTTTAAAGGTGCATCCATTGAAACCTGTCTTCCGGCAATTTGCAGAGCATAAGCAACTTCATCAGAGGTCATATCAAGAATCTGGGCAAGCTCTTCTGTAGTTGGCTTTCTTTCATATTCCTGTTCAAGATCTCTGTAAGCTTTACTTATCTTGGTAAGATTTCCAACCCTGTTAAGCGGTAATCTTACAACTCTTGACTGATCAGCAATTGCCTGCATAATAGATTGTCTGACCCACCATACAGCATAAGAGATGAATTTGAATCCGCGGGTTTCATCAAACCTTTCAGCGGCTTTAATCAAGCCGATATTTCCTTCATTGATGAGATCGCCGAGAGATAAACCCTGATTTTGAAATTGTTTTGCAACGCTCACTACAAATCGGAGGTTTGCCTTTATTAGTTTTTCCTGGGCTAATCTGTCTCCCTTTTTAATTCTGATGGCGAGTTCTATCTCATCATCCGATGTAAGAAGATCAACTTTTCCGATTTCCTGTAAATACTGATCCAATGATTTACTTTCACGGTTGGTAAACTGCTTTGTGATCTTCAAGTTTCACATCTCCTTAATTATGATTTTAATTATTTAGATTTTCCAAAATGATCCTTCTGACAGAAGAATCGAAATGTTAAATTTGCAGGTGGCAAATATAACATTTAATTAGATAAATGTAAGTGAAAAAAGTTTCTTTTTTAGAAATTTATTTTTTCACCAGAAGCAGGGAAAAACACTTTTTTATAGCCTTTTTGAAGCAGCTTTTCTTTAAAAGGTAATGCCATATCTTCCTCGCCATGAACTAAAAAAACATTATTTAGTGTGTTTGTTGAATTTAGACGCAGATAATCCAATAATTCCTGTTGATCGGCGTGACCGGAAAAATAATCCATTTTCTTAAATTTTGCTTTAACTTCGTATTCTTCGCCAAAAATGTTTACAAACTGATTTCCATCCATAATTTTACGGGCTAAAGTGTGTTCTGCAGCATAACCAACAAATAAAATTAAGTTCTTAGAACTTGAAATATTGTGCTTAAGATGATGCAGAATTCTGCCGCCTTCTGCCATTCCCGAAGCAGAAATAATTATCATCGGTTCTTCTTTTTCATTTAGTTTTTTTGACTCTTCTGTTTTTTTAATGTAATGAAGTTTATCAAATCCAAATGGATCATGGTTATTGTCTAAAAATATTCTATAAGTCTCCCTATCCAAACATTCCGGATGAGAGCGGAAAACTTCAGTGGCATCAACAGCTAACGGAGAATCAACATAGATTGGAATTTCTGGAATTCTGTTCTGATTAAAAAGTTTATGAAGCATATATACTATTGTCTGAGTTCTTCCAACAGCAAATGCAGGAATGATTATTTTACCACCATTATCAATTACTTCTCTTATCGTTGATGCAAGGTCTTCTTCTACTTCTTCTGCAGGCGAATGTAATCTGTTTCCATAAGTCGATTCCATAATCAGAATATCAAGATCGCGTAAAACATCAGGAGATTTAATTACAGGTGAGTCAGTTCTTCCTATATCACCTGAAAAGCCAAAATTGATTTTTTTATTTCCGGATTCTTCAATTTCTAAATGAACACCAGCCGAGCCAAGAATATGTCCGGCATCCCTGAATGTAAATCTGATCCCAGGGAAAAGATCAATCGCCTGATTGTATTGAACACCTGCAAATTGATGCATTGCATTTTCAACATCTTCCAATGTATATAACGGGTCAAGTGCAGATTCATTTTTCTTTTTTCGCTTTTTGTTTACGTAATCAATATCTTTTTTCTGCAGTTGTGCAGAATCTCTCAGCATTATCTGGCAAAGATCAACCGTTGCTGATGTTGCATAAATTAATCCCTTAAAACCTTTGCTTACAAGATTCGGGATGTTGCCGCTGTGATCAATATGTGCGTGAGATAAAATTAATGCATCTATTTCCGAAGGATTATATCTGAAGTTTTTATTTTTATTGTATGTATCATCCCTCCTGCCCTGGAATAACCCGCATTCAAGCAAAATCTTTTTTCCGTTAATGTGAAGTAAATGCTGAGAGCCTGTAACTGTTCTTGCACCGCCGATGAATTCTATCTCCAAATTTTTCTCCTTTTGTGTTGTTTAAGTGTTTTAAGTGTAGTCCACTTTTGAAGTGGACTACACTTTGTCCTTTAAAAGAAACTAAGTTGATCACTTCCGGCAATATCATCAAAGTTTTTTCCGAGTAAAAATAAAACAGAATCAGCAATTGGCTTTAATTGTTTTTCGATATAGTGATCGTAGTCAAAGTCGTTATGTTTTAGTTCGATTGGAATAGGACCGCGCTGTGTGATTACATAATAGATTACATCTGCCGGCTCATTTAATAATTTTGCTGCCCGAACATGCGGCGGAATGTTTTTGGTGTAGTCTTCAATTTCTTTTCGTAATCTTTTTTTATAGATCAGTTTGTCATCAAAATTACCGGATTTTAACTTTTTAATAACTTCTCTTATCCAATCTTCAACTTCTTCTTTATGAAAAATCTTTTCATATAATTCAATCTGAAAATCTTTTGCTAGATTTGTCCAATCCGAGCGAACGAATTCCATTCCTACAAACTCAATATTTTCTTTATCATCCTTCAGGACTAATCCTGCATAACGTTTTTTTGCACCAGTATCAGCACCGCGGGCAGGTGTTATGATAAACTGTTTATAATATTTTTCAAACTGAAGCTCCAGATGTGATTCAACTTTATATTCTTTTTTAAGTTTCTCCTTCCAGAATTTATTCAGTTCCTTTACAATTTTTTTCCCTTGTAATTCACCGCTTTCATCATTTACATTTTTTAACATAACAAACAATGAATCAGTATCACCATATATAACTTTTAGTTCTTTCTTCTCAAGATATTCTTTGCTGCCGAGCAAAAGTTTATGTCCGCTTCCTGTAATTGCTCTTGGCAGATCAGGATGATAAAACCTGCAGTTGTAAGAGCCCATTACACCGTAAAAACTGTTCATCAGAATTTTAATTGCCTGCGATAGTTGTTTATCCTTTTTCTTTTTTGCTTCATCGCGCTGTTTCATTAATTCATCAATAAAATCAGGCAGAATGTGTAATGAATAAGAAAACCTGTAACCATTCAAAGTTTCTATCGTGTCGGTTTCTTTCATCAGCAGAGAATAAGGATCTATCTTAAAGGTTTGCATAATTGAGGGATACAGACTTTTAAAATCGAGAACTACAACATTTTCATAAATCCCGGGAACCGGATCAATTACATATCCGCCTGCAGCATGCTCAGCGGTGTAAATATCTTTCAGATTTGGTGCAACAAATTCTGACTGATGCAATTTTGGGAGATACAAATGATCAAAAGCTGCGGTCATCATTCCAAGCTGGTCCATTAACATTCCTGAAATCTGAGCACGCCGGACTGATAGTTCAATCAAACCGGTCTTCTTAAAAATATCTGTAACAAGAACAGCATCCTGCAGGTTATACTCAGCCAGTGCAATTTTATCTTCTCTGAATTGTCTTTCGATCTCTTCTACTTTTTTTGTATCAGGAGTGATTGTCTTTCCTTTACCTAAAAGCTCCTGTGCAACTGTTTCGAGTTTAAAATCCTCAAAACTAAAAAATGAAGCTCTCAGCATAGCAGGACCATCAATTACAACTCTTCCGGTAAGAGAAATATAATATCCGGATGGTTTTCTTTGTCTTATAGAAACTCTTCCGTTTGCTCTTGCAATATCAAGACTGATTCCAAGTTCGCGGCATTTGTTATCAAGAAAAAGCAAATCAAATCCAATAACATGCCAGCCGATAATAATATCCGGATCAATTTCTTTAAACCAGTTAAAAAAGTTTATTAACAAATCTCTTTCTTCATCATAAAATAAAGTATAGTCCGGGCAGCTTTTGGGTTTTTCACCAAGCATAAAAACTTTTTTAAGCTCTTCTTGTTTTCCGGTAACGTGAACAGCAATAGAATATAGCTGATTTGATTTTGTGCTGGTTTCAATATCCAACGAGGCAATAATAAACTGAGGGTTAACTACAGCAGGTTCAATAACAGGATTGATAAATCTGGTTAGTAATTTTTTCTGCTCAGCTGCGCCTGTAACTTTTAATTGAGAGTTAATACCTTTTTCCATAAGATATCTTCTTAATGGATCTATATCTGACTCAAATGTTTTAATATCAGACTGATGAAGTGAATCAGCAAGTACAACAAGTTCTTTTTGAGTGTTTAAATAAACAGCATCAACCGGCTGATGATTGAAGTTTTTTAATTTTGTTTCTTTTCTCAGAAAGTTTTTTTGTAAAGGATTTAGTATTGCAGAATTTTCAACAAAGAAAACAGGTTTATTGTTCGTGATTAAAATCTGAACCGGACCAATTTCATTGCTTTTTCCGATAAGCTTGAGAATATTTTTACCATTATGGTCAAGCCATTCATCCGTAAGGATAAAAACATCTGCAGATATTTCGCGGTTCTCATTCATTAAAATTATTTGTGTAATAATTAAAAAGCTTCTGAATATTTTTTGTTACTATTCCCGGTTTACCATTGTTTACAAACCAATCATCTATTTTAATTACAGGCGTGATCTCTGTTGTTGTTCCGGTTAGAAAAAATTCATCGTAAGATTTTAGTTCATCAACTTTATTATTTATCTCGTCTAATTCTATTTGATTTTCTTTACAAAGCTCTAATACTACTTTTCTTGTTATCCCGTCCAAAATATAGTTTGAAAGCGGTGTTGTGTAAATGACATTATTTTTAACTGCAAAAAAACTTGTGTGCGATCCTTCTGTTAAAAAATTACTGCGGTATAAAACTGCTTCAAATGAGTCTGATGAAAAAGCCTTTTGACTTGCCATAACAGCCGGTAAAATTGAAGTTGATTTTATATCACATCTCAACCAGCGAAGATCTTTTTCCAGCATTACTGAAACACCCTCTTCGGTTTGTTTTCTGTTATCGGCAATTGGTTTTACAAAAGCAAAAACATTTGGAGTTAAATCATTTACAAAATGGTGGGTTCTCGGAAAACTAATTCCCCTGCTTACCTGGATATAAAATGAATAATCTGATTTAATATCATTTTTCTTAACAAGCTCACCGGCAATTTTCTCTATATCACTAAAATCAGAAAAAGGTATTGATAACTCACTTAAACTATGTTCAAATCTTTTTAAATGACTTCCCAATCTGAAAAGTTTTTGATTATAAGATCTTAATGCCTCATAAACTCCATCAGCAAAAAGAAATGCACGATCAAAAGGTGATATTTTAACATCATCTTTGTGAAGAAATTTTGAATTGAAATAAACTATCATATTTGTTTTATTTTTACACAGTAAAAATAGTTAAAAGCAAAACAATGAACATTGAAACCATACATAAATATTGTCTGAGCAAAAAAGGTGCGGCTGAAGATTATCCTTTTGATGAAGAAACACTTGTGTTTAAGGTTGGCGGAAAGATGTTCGCTTTAATTCCGCTTGAAAAGATTCCGCTGCAAATAAACTTGAAATGTGATCCGGAAAAAGCTGTTGAATTAAGAGAGGAATATGAAAATGTTCAGCCCGGATGGCATATGAACAAGAAATACTGGAACACGGTAATAATAGATGAAAACATCCGCTGGAGTAATGTTAAAGAATGGATAGATCACTCTTATGACGAAGTAGTAAAAGGTCTGTTGAAAAAAAAGAATAAAAAAATCAGTTAAATGAATTTTTAATGTTTATTATTTAAAGCTATTTATTATTTTTACACCATATTATTGAAACATTATTAGTTAGATTCAGAATCCAGGTGTTATGTTTAGAATTGTTTATTTATCGTTTATACTTCTTTTAAATTCCTTTTCACTTACTGCTTTTGCCCAAAGAACAATTATAAGCGGCAGCTGGTCTGTAAATCCGGGTCTTGCAGAGTACTCTCTGGATAAAAATAATGGCGACAGAAATATGACGCTTGAAATCCAGTTTGATAAATCATTTGAAAAAGCTCCTCAAATCTTACTGAGTGTATCTCAGCTTGATGCGGATAAAAATTCAAATTCAAGATATAAAGCAGAAGCTGTATCAGTATCAAAAGATGGGTTTACTATCAAAGTCCGGACCTGGGCAGATTCCCGAATATTTTCTATAAGCGGCTATTGGTTAGCCGTTTCAGATTAAATATTGTTTGAATAATTGAAATTTTTGTTGTTAAATAATTATTAAATATTTGTAAAAAAAATCTTGAAAATGTCTGTTTCTATTTTAATATTAAAGGCAGTATTTAAGTTTTACCTTTGCTAAATGTAAAACAATCAGGAAATCAGTGAGTGAAACTGTTTATGAAAAAGTTTTTATTTTCAATTGTTATCTCATCCTTGCTTATTAGTTGTCAAACTAATCCTCCTACAACTACAGATATTCCGGGAAGTGGATTTGGTACACTAAAAATTATCTCAAATATTTCTGATGCTAAAATATTTCTTAATGGCAACGATACCGGCAAACTAACTCCTGATACCCTAAAGATAACGGTTGGAAATCATACAATAGAATTAAGAAAAGATGCATACGATATTATAAACCAGAATGTTAATGTAATAAAGAACAGTACAGTTGAAGTAAACTTTAATCTTTACGCAACTGATAAAGTAGTTTTGATAGAAGATTTTGCAAATGTAAGCTGTATCCCCTGCGTAACAAGTAATAAAATACTTGAGCAATTAACAAATCACACATTTGGGAGAAGTAAACTTGTTGCTATAAAATATCCAACAAACTTTCCTTCACCTGTAGATCCGTTTTATCTGGCTAATGGACCAGACTGTAATTCAAGAATGGGATATTACTCAATCATATTAGCTCCCACAAATATTGTAAACGGAAACATAAAGCCAATACCATCTGATTCAAATGATGTAAAGGCAGCGGTGATAAATGAACTGGCAAAGTTACCGCAATTTAAAATAAGTGTTCAATCAAATATTAATGCAAATAATTTTATAGCAGATATTTCCGTTGAGGTTAAAGATTTAACAAACCTGGATTTTTCAAAACTTGTTTTACATACTGTCATAACAGAAACAAATGTTGAGTTTGCGAATCCACCCGGCTCTAACGGTGAGACTAAATTTTATGATGTTATGAGAAAAATGCTCCCCGATAATCAAGGAGAATCTCTTGCTTCAATAAACCAGACAGGCACATATACTTTCCAAAAACAGATAGCGATCAACTCCGCCTGGGTGCAAAGTAATCTTAATGCAGTGGTATTTATCCAAAACAAAGAAACTAAAGAAGTATATCAGACCGGATCTACATTTTGAATCAGAAATAAATAACTAAAACAAAGGAGACAACTATGAAAAAAGCATTACTACTTCTGTTGATATTAAGTTTTTCTTTCAGCACATATTCCTATGACAGGAAATCATTGATTGAAAGATTTACCAACGCCTCGTGCGGTCCTTGTGCATCCATAAATATTGCGTGGTATAATAACACGATATACAATTTGCTGCAATCAGGAACAATCTCACATATAGTATATCATGTTTGGTGGCCCGGAGCTAACGACCCTATGTATATTTTGAACCAGCCGGATAATGTAACAAGAACAAATTACTATGGTGTCAATGCTGTTCCCGATATTATGGTAAACGGAACGAGAGTTGCTACGGGTTCCAGTACAGCAACGCTTAATGCTGTAAATAACGGGAATGCGGAAGTTTCTCCATTTAAAATAGTTTTAATGCAAAGAGCATTATCTGATAACTTAGTTGAAGTTGGTGTTAGAATTTTACGAGACCCGGGAGACCATACTACTTTTGGAACAACCAGATTAAAAGTAGCTTTGACTGAAAAGATGGTATATTTTCAATCAGCACCAGGTTCAAATGGTGAAATACATTTTTCAAGTGTTACCAGAAAAATGCTTCCTGATGCAAACGGAACACTAATGACAATTCCTGCTCCCGGTGATTCTGTAGAATATATTTTACAATATGTTCCAACTGCTGCTTTTATTCAGGCAGTAAATATGGATAGTTTAAGAGTAGTTGCATTTATACAAAATGAAACCAATAAATACATCTATCAATCTGAAATGCTGGAATTTACTCCTGACTATGTTGCACAGATAAATCCTGTCAGTTCTGATATTATTGCTGATAATACCACACCAGTAGTATTTGATGCCGTAATAAAAAATGTTGGAACAAAGACAGATACTTACGACATTAATTGTTCTCTTACTGCACCAGGCGGCTGGACAGGTGAATATACAACTGTAAAAGGAACTTTTCCTCTAGGAACAATTGATTCCATACAGGTTGCTTCAGGTGATTCTACTGCAATACAGGTTTCAATAAATCCACAAAGCATTGATGGTTATGGAAAAATATCTGTTGAGTTTTCATCTAAGAATAATCCGGGTCTTTCTAATGGAACTGATTTTAATTTTGTAACCAATAGCGGAATAGATGTTCTTGTAGTCAGAGCCGGAGGAAGTGATTATGATACTTATGTCTCTTCTTCAATAGAAAATGTTTTTGACGGAACATACGGATTAGTCTCCAGAACAGCCTTAGAACCAGCCGGTGTTAATCTATCCGATTTTGGAATCTTAGTTTGGCAAAGCAGTGATACTAAACATGCCTTCTTTGAAAATGAAGTTACAAAATTAGAGGATTATTTGGATGCTGGCGGTAACCTATTAATTACAGGACAAAATCTTGGCTCTGATATATTTGAAACCTCGGGCACCAGCCAGTTTGCACAGGATTTTTATCACAACTATTTACATGCTAATTATGTTGCAGATATTTCCAATCTGTTTATTATCAAAGGCATGCCCGGTGATATTATTTCTGATGGTATTCAAATTATTGCTAATGCGGTTTATCCAAGATCACTGGATAAAATCAGTCCAAGAGATACAAGTGCTATAGCTTTCTTACAATATTTTAACGGACCTGATATTGCCGGTATAAGAGCAAACGCTGGAAATTACAGAGTTATTTATATGGTTGCCGGTTTCGAGCAAATTAATGAACAGGCAATCAGGGATACCCTTGCTTCAAGAAGCTTAAAGTGGTTAATAGAAAATATTGCAGTTGGAGTTGGTAATGAAAACAATTTTCCGCTGGTGTTTGATTTAAAACAAAATTATCCGAATCCATTTAATCCATCAACAAAGATTGCTTTTTCTTTAAGCGAAAAATCATTAACAACTTTAAAGGTTTATGATATTCTTGGAAATGAAATTGCTACTTTAGTTAATGAAGAAAAGCCAGCAGGCACGTATGAAGTAAATTTTGATGCAGCAAAATTTTCTTCGGGAGTTTATTTATACAAACTTCAATCAAGCGGACTGGTACAAATAAGAAAAATGCTTTTGCTTAAATAACGATAAATGTCGTTAAATCAAGTAACACAACTATGCTTGCTTTCTGTTTAGCTTTAATCTAAACAGAAAGCGAGTGTTGTTCTTTTAAAAGATTTTTAAAATACTTTGAGTGTTTATATATAACGCTGCAGTAAACTATTTACCCGGAGTTTATTCTATTAAAAATTTTAAGTCCTTCAATTAATTAACTTAATTATTTATTTACAGGGGACAGTATGCGAAAATTATTTATAATTGTTTTTTTGTTTTCTCTTTTAGTAAGTGCTCAGCCATTACTAAATGAAACATTTACCGGCGCTTATCCGCCGGCAGGATGGACAATCGATGCACAGGCATCTAACTGGTCGGCTGCTAATAGTTCAAATGCAGACGGAACGGCACCTGAGTTGAGATTTAGTTATTCACCAACATTCAATGGTGTCAGTCATTTTATTTCTCCTTCTTTAGACCTTACCGGACAAACAACTGTTATCTTACAGTTTAAACATGCAATAGATCATTATGGCGGTGCTTACACTGTTGGTGCTGCAACCAGATCTAACAATGGAACATGGAATACAGTATGGTCAAGGGTTAATCCAACCGGCAACATTCAGGAAGAGCAAATCATTACTATTACAAATTCTGATGTTGGCTCATCAAACTTTCAGGTATGTGTGTTCTTTTCCGGAAACTCTTATAACATAAATTACTGGTATGTCGATGACATAAAACTCATTATCCCGTTTGCCCACGACGTAATGGTTAAAGATATTCTTGTTGACCCAGAATACAATCCAGGCGTTTCGTTTACACCCAAAGCTATTTTAAAAAACTTTGGCTTGAACACTGAAACATTCAATGCAACTGGTGTAATCAAAATGAATGGAACAAGTGTCTATACCCAGGACTGCTCAAACGTAACAATAGCTGCGGGTCAGGAGGAAACAGTTTTATTCCCGGATTTTAATCCGTCGGCAGCAAATGAGTTATACGAAATAACCGTTACAACAAATCTTTCCGGTGATATGGATCCCACAAATGATTCGAGAACCGAATCTTTTGATACATATACAACTGAACGGGATATGGTAATACTGGAAATTGCAACCGGTACCTGGTGTCAATTTTGCCCGGGTGCATCAATGGGTGCTCACGATCTGCTTGCAAACGGAAAGGATGTCGGAGTAATTAAATATCATAATGGTGATTCGTTTACAAATAATTATTCTAATGCAAGAAACAGTTACTATGGTATAACCGGCTTTCCAACAGCAGTTTTTGATGGTGTTAATTCCTTTGTAGGCGGAAGCGGTACATCCAGTATGTATTCAAATTATCTTCCGATTTATGAAAGCAGAAAGAATAAAAACTCAGCTTTTAATATTGAAATATTCGGACAAAACAATCAGTTGGATTACTCATTAACAATCCGTGTTACAAAAGTTGCAGCAACTCCGCCATCTTATTCTAATATTGTATTACATGTTGCTTTAACCGAATCAAATATTCTATTTAACTGGTTTAATCAAACGACGATAGATTATGCAGAGCGATTAATGATACCCGATCAACTTGGAACTGCGTTAGACTTTTCATCAGGCAATACAGTTGATATTAATCTGACTTTTGCACGCGGTGCAAACTGGGTTGCAGATAATTGTGAACTCGTTTCTTTTATTCAGAATCTTGACGGTAAAGAAATTCTGCAAGGCACAAAAGTCGCTTTGAATGAATTAGCTCCTTTACCGGTTGAATTGACCTTATTTACTGCAGCAGCTTCAGCAGGAAAAGTAAACCTTAACTGGACAACTGCAACTGAAATTAACAACCTCGGGTTTGAGATTGAAAGATCTTATAACGAAGAAAATTTTGTTTCTGTTGGGTTTGTAAAAGGAAACGGTACAACAACCGACCCAAAATCATATTCTTTTATTGATAATATTGATCTGAACGGAACGGAAAAAATCTATTACAGATTAAAACAAGTTGATTATAACGGAAGTGTTAACTATAGCGATGTTGTATCTGTTGTTATGGAAGTACCGATTGAATTTGCACTTGGTCAGAATTATCCCAATCCGTTTAATCCTTCGACAAAAATAAATTATTCTGTACCGCAAAGCGGATTGGTTTCAATCGTGATTTATGATTTAACAGGGCAGGAAGCTGCAACCGTTGTTAATGAAATTAAACAGCCGGGAAACTATGAAATTGAATTTAACGCTTCAGGTTTATCTTCAGGAGTTTATTTCTATAAAATGACGGCAAATGGTTTTTCTCAGATTAAAAAAATGAGTATTATAAAATAGAATTTTATTTGTTTGGAGGGAATCTTTATGATTCCTTCCATTTAATAAATTTTATAAAAAGTTAACATTAATAAAATCAGGATATATGATGAAGAAATTATTTAGTTTGATTTTTTTACTTACTGTTTTAATTATTCAAACAGCAAACTCCCAGGATATTCAGGTAGTAGTTCACAAAACATTTATTGACAGCACACTTGGTTCAGAATTAATTTTTGATTTTGAAGTAATAAATATTTCATCGTTTAACCAAACTGTTTTTGAAGTCCGTACAATTAATAATTTACCGGATGATTGGCAGTCATCGCTTTGCTTTGGCGATAATTGTTTTTCTCCATTCTTAGACAGTGTGGCAACAACTCCGAATTTTTATGTCGATCCTTTAGCACCGGGCGATACTTTAATTACTTCTGTTCACGTCTGGCCTATGAATAATTTTGGAGTCGGAAATGTACAGGTTCAGATTGGTACCTTCAGAGAACCAACCAACAGGATAATAATTGATTTTACTGCAACAGTAAACCCTGTATCAGTTGAAGAGGAAATAGTTACTGTAGAAAAGTTTTTTCTCGGACAAAATTATCCAAATCCTTTTAATCCGACCAGCAGGATAAACTATGGCATTGCTAAAGCCGGAAATACAGAGATATCTGTTTATAATATTCTTGGAAGTAAAGTTGCAACCCTGGTAAATGAATTTAAACCTGCGGGCACTTATAGTGTTGATTTTGACGCATCAAAACTAAGCAGCGGAATTTATTTCTATAAAATTACCGCAAATGGTTTTGTTCAAACAAAAAAAATGATGCTGGAGAAATAGATGAGGTTCCTTTTAATAATAATAACTATAACACTCTTTTCTACTTTTATCTTTGCACAAGGCGAAGAAGACCTGAAAGGCAGAAAAGCCCCTAACTTTAAGCTTGTTGATTTGAACGGGAAGTATGTTGAACTGAATAAAGAAACCGGAGACGGTCCGATTCTTTTAAGTTTTTGGGCAACATGGTGTAAGCCTTGTCTTGAAGAAATGGCTGAGTTCAACAAGCTCTATTCTCAATACAAGGATAAAGGATTTAAACTTTTAGCCATCTCTACTGATGCAGAAAAAACAGTTGCAAAAGTAAAGCCTTACATCAAATCAAAGGGCTATGATTTTACAGTATTGTTCGATACCAACAGTGATATAGCAAGAAAGTTTTATGCACAGCAAATGCCATACACAGTTATGCTTGATAAGAACGGAAATATTGTATATTCGCATCTGGGTTATATGAAAGGTGATGAAATAAAAGTTGAAAATTTACTGCTTGAATTGCTGGGAAAATAATTTTAATTATCAAATCCCTTGTAAACAAGACAAGGGATTTTTTCTTAACACTGAACATAATTCTAAATTAAAATGAAAACTTCTACTTATTGTTATATCATAATTTTATTTTCAATTTTCTCTTCAACACTTTATAGCCAGTCAAATGACTGGTTTTTACTGCCTGACGGATTAGGTATTTCTAATCAACTGGAATACTCTTACAACATTGATAATAAAATTGAGATTTTTGAAAACTGGTTTACACTTGATTACAGTAAAAATATTTTTAATGCCGGTTTAAGATTTGAGGTTTTTCAGCCAAATGATCCTGACCCTTCTATAAGCCGGGGAAAAAACCGTTACGCAGATATTGCTTATAAATATTTTGCAGTCGATATCGGAGATATTGAACAAGGCATAAGTATAACAGCAGGAAATTTTTATGAATTATTTGGACGGGGAATGATCTTAAAAAGTTATGAGGATAGAAATATCAGGATTGATAATAATCTGCTTGGTGTTAAGGTTAAAGCAAACTATTTAGGGTTCTCGCTTTCTGCATTAACCGGTTCTGCCTCAAACGCAGTAAATGAAAGAAAAGATATTTTACACGCTGCAGATTTAAGCTATAACGGATTTGATTTTGTAAAACTCGGTACAACATTCGCATCAAACAAACCTGATATTGAAAATATGGCAAGAACTACTCTTGCCTCATTCAGGATACAACCAACATACTGGAATTTTGATGGTTATGCCGAATACGCTTTTAAAAGTAATAAAGATATTCAATCACAGATTTTTAATAACAATGAATGGAAAACTGGTGAAGCGTTTTACGGCAGTTTAATTTTTTATTATGATGTATTTTCAATTGTAGGCGAGTATAAACACTACGATAATTTTGCATTTACTTCTAACGATGGAACTATTTTTTATAATACATCTCCATCGTTAAGAAAAGAATATACTTATCAGCTTTTAAACCGTCATCCTTCGCCGCTTGATCAGTCAAACGAAGATGGTTATGCTATTGAAGCCAATTACAATCTTTCGGATGAAACTTCTTTAACTGCTAACTATGGTATTACTAAAACACTGCCGGCAAGCTCATATTTTCAGAGAGTAAATAATATTTCAATTCCGGTTTCTACACAACTTCAGGAACTCTACTTTCAGGCTGCTCATAACTGGAACGAATCTTTTACAACAATAGCAGCTTTTGGTTATAACGAAGAGCTTTCAACAAATACAAAAAACATAACTCCGATTCTTGAAAACAAATTTTATTTTGATGATATCAATACAATCAAAGTTGTGCTGGAACATCAACAAACTGAAAACCTGACTACCAGCGAGAAATATTATGACGATGTTGTTGCTATTGAATATCTGCGTTCGCCGGGTTTTAATGTTTCGTTAGTAACAGAAATCCAAACCAAAGAACCTGAGCCGGGAAGGATTGTAAGAAAACTCTGGAGCTTTATTCAGTTCGGGTATAAACTTGGTAATCATTCTGATTTAAGTTTGTTAATTGGCTCAAGACAAGCTGGCAATATTTGTATCGGCGGTATCTGCAGATTTGAGCCGGCATTCCAGGGAATAGAACTTAAGCTGTTAACGAGATTGTGAGTTAAACTTATTCTGAAAATTCAAGGGGTTATACATCAACATTATCTAAATATTCTTGTCTGTTGTTTAACCAGAGAGTGATTTTTTTATTTTCCGGACAGATATATCAATAATAAATATTTTCATTTTTTTTAAAATATTTATTGACTTTAAAAATAAATTTTGTGACTTTCATAGTG
This sequence comes from Ignavibacteriaceae bacterium, assembly GCA_034005315.1. GTDB lineage: Bacteria > Bacteroidota > Ignavibacteria > Ignavibacteriales > Ignavibacteriaceae > IGN3. Next base: position 15,031 of record JAVEUY010000021.1, read on the forward strand.
ATAATTTTAAATTCATTTACAAAAAGGATTTTCTATTTGATTAAATTGATACAGAATTATATTTCAAATATCCAAAGCCAACACACTTTAGATAAATATCATTCCTTTTTCTTGCACTAGTTATTCTGATCTTAATCAATTAGAAGAGGGCTAATATCGTTAACAATGATTTTATTCTTAACAAATTTAAGATAGCAAACTGATGTTTGGATCAAAGATTATTTATAAAAAAAATCAATTGGATAAAATCAACCTAATTAAACTTCGTTGTTTATATAAAACAACATTTAATAACATATGATAATTAAATTAATCAAA
>JAVEUY010000376.1:0-3263 GCA_034005315.1 Ignavibacteriaceae bacterium
CTATTTCATTTTTTTTCTTATAAAATCTTTTTACTACAGCAGCATCATCAAGTACTGCAACAACTATTTGCCCGTTCTTCGGTTCAAGATTTGGATTAACAATTACTATATCGCCGCTAAAAATGTAAGCATCTTTTAAGCTATCTCCTTTTACACGAAGTAAGAATGAATCCTGCGGCATTTTAGCTATTGTGGGCAGTTTAACTGTATCAATTGCATCCGGATAGATAGTTAACGGATTACCTGCGGCAACTTCGCCAAGTATTGGCTTAGGAACGAAAAATTTATCCTCAAGAGTTAACTCAATTCCACGCGAGAGTTTAGGACTTTTCTTTATATATCCTTTTTTTTCAATTGCCTGCAGATGCTGCTGAACAGTTGCTCTGTTTGAGTAGCCAAAATAATCTGCAATATCAGCAAGAGTTGGCGGAATCCCTTTGCCTTTTATCTGGTCAATTAAAAAATCCAGAATATTCTTTTGGACTTCCGTTAGTTCTTTTTTCATAAATTATCTCTGTAACAAAAATACCATACATCTGTATGGTAACATAAACCGATATAGGATAAATGTCAAGTGCAGATAAAAAAAATCCTCTTAATTGTAAAAACCAAGAGGATTTTAATGAATTAATAAAAATTATTATTTAGAAAGGAATATCTTTTCAAGAGATACTATCATTTTCTCTCTGAAAATAGGTTTAGAGATAAAATCATCAAATCCGGCAGCTATAAATTTCTCTTTATCACCCGGAAGTACATAAGCAGTAACAGCTATAATCGGTATTGAACTGAATGCGGGCATTGCTTTGATTATCTTTAGTGCGTCAAGTCCGTTATACTCGCCTTGCAGATTTATATCCATAACTATAAAATCAAACTGATGACTGAACAAGAGCAGTTGTGCTTCTTCAAAACTAACTGCAAACTTTACGTCGCGTAATTCTTTTAATTGAACTTTAAATAAAAGCTGAGAATCAATCTGATCTTCTATGTATAAACAATTCAGTTTAGATAAGTCCAATGATTTTACAGGAACAGTTTCAGTAACTTCTTCTTTAACTTCCTGCTGAGGTATTAAGCTTTCCTGTTCGGGTAATTGATCACTTTTGTCAGTAATTTCTGTTTTTACATCTAAAGATTCATCCTGTTCAAAATGGTCTTCCGCTTTTTCATCAGCTAAATCTTCTTCCGGAACATCTTCGGAAAGCTTACTCAATATTTCCTGCGACATCGGTGGTACCGGCTTAAAAATGTCCTGATCTTTCTCAGGTATTTCAGGCTCAGCAGCTAAATCAACTTCTTCTGATTTTTCTATTTCTTCCGATATTTTTATCTGGTCGGCGGCAACACTCTTTTCAGTACTGACTTCAGGCTGAGTCCGGACAGTCTCAAGTCTGCTTTTTGAAGATAAAGTCAGATTGAAAATAAAACCTGTTTCAGGTCTTAATGTTTGAGTTGATGAACGATAAAACCTTCCGCCAAGATAATCAAGAAGCACTCTTGACAGATATGTAGTTAGCTTTGGCAAACCAAAATCTTTTGGATCGCGGCTATTTTCATAAACCTGCTCTAGTACATTAGCAACATACTCCGATGGATTACCATACTGATCGCTTAAACCAATTAAGAATGACTCATTATCAACCGGGAATGCTGAAAAATATACCTTTTTATCTTTACTTAACCTTGAAACAACTTTTATAACTGTAAGGACGAAACTTTCAAACTTATGAAGATCGCTCTTAAATTTTAATGATGAAGAAATTTTTCCGTATAAAAACTGAATATCATTTATACCGGAAATATTCTGAATATTTTCATCCAGTTTTTCAATGATCTCCGTAATATTAATATCTTCAATTTTAAGCGGTGTTTTGTTCTGAAGAATATCCGAATACTCAACAACAGAATTCATTGTATCCATCATCTTAATACGATTTTGATTAATGATTTCTGCTGCTTCTTTTTGCTCTTCAGTTGGATTTTCGGTACTGCTTATCAACTCCTGAGAAAATCCTATTATTACATTTATCGGAGTAAGTATTTCATGGAACATTCCGGAAAGGAAATTTGAATCAAGGATTACTGTTCTTTTATCTTCTTCCGCTGATTTTTCAACTACAATCTCTTTTACAACTTCTTTAACAATTTCTTTAGATTCAGATGGAATCACTTTCGGTTTTAATATTAAAGTAAATGCATCTATCTCTTCTTCAAAATCCATAACCGGATAAGCAGAAAGATAACACTCAATAACACTGCCATCTGCTGACTTGATTGTTGTTTCAAGTTCTATAGCATCTTTTATATGATATTGAAATATAGAAGTATTAATCAATGCTCTTTCGTCATCTATTACAAGACTTGCAAATGATGAGCGCAATAATTCTTCAGCAGAATAACCAAATATTTCTACAGAATTCTGGTTAACATAAGTAATAAAACCTGCAGCATCTGTAGTTAACACCATTAAATCCGACTGTGCAAAAATTGCACGGAGCATCTGATTCTGTTTATCTATCTCAACACTATCAGTAATATCATTTACAATATTAAAGTGAGCTTCTCTATCGTTAAACATAAACGGCGTTTTACTGATCTTAACTAAAATAATAGTTCCATCTTTTTTTCTATGCCTGAAAGGTTTACTGTAGCTTGCGGCCGAAGTTTCATCGCCTGAAGAATCAAGAAGAGTCTGAATATCCTCAGGAGAATACAAATCAGTTAAATCCATCTGAAGAAATTCATCACGTGTATAACCGTATAAATTAACTGCAGCTTCATTAACTTCAAGAAACTTTAAATTTTCTTTATCATATATAAAAACCGGTTCCGGATTCTTTTGAATTAAAATGTCAAACATTTTTCCTCTTTTAGTTAAAATGAATTCTATCTCATCTTCATAAATCTTTTCATCATTTTTCAATTCAAGAGTAATCAGTATTACTTTTTCTGCGTTAAACTTTGAATCTTGTTTACAAAAATACACTTTATATTTGTTTTCAACATTCTGTTTTTCATTAAAAAATTTAGTTTCAAAAGTCAGGTCTGTTAATTCACTTTCAACAAACGAAACAAATTTTTCAGCTAATTGTTCCGGGAATACATCACTGAATTTTCCATTTAATATTTCTTTAGAACTTTTATTAACTATCTCTTGAAATTTTTGGTTGCATAACTTAAAATTTTCATTAAAATCTATTATTGCTAATGGATTTTTAAAATTTTCTAATACATCCCTGAAAAAGTCCGTTAATTTGCCT
>JAVEUY010000022.1:0-15203 GCA_034005315.1 Ignavibacteriaceae bacterium
TAATGATTTATAAACTTTGCGGTCTTTGTCTTGTTTTTTCTTTGAGTGCTTTGCGAGAAACAAGTGAAGAGTTCACGCAAAGTCCGCAAAGGTTTGCGCTAAGCTCGCAAAGTGGAATTAAAAAATTTATAAATAATTTTAATACAATTTATTAGAAATAAAAATTTACAGAGTTGTTAATGCTTTATAAACTTAGCGGTCTTTGTCTTGTTTTTTCTTGGCGTGCTTTGCGAGAAACAAGTGAAGGGTTCACGCTAATGTCACAAAGATTTTAGGCTGAGCTTGCAAAGTGGAATTAAAAAATTTATAAATAATTTTAATACAATTTATTAGAACAAAAATTTACAGAGTTGTTAATGCTTTATAAACTTAGCGGTCTTTGTCTTGTTTTTTCTTGGCGTGCTTTGCGAGAAACAAGTGAAGAGTTCACGCTAATGACACAAAGATTTTACTATAAACTCACAATGGATAAAAAATGAATTTAAATTTCAGAACAGGTTTTGGATTTGATGTTCATGCTTTTGCTGAAGGAAGAAAACTTATATTAGGCGGAATAGAAATCCCTTTTGAGAAAGGTTTAGAAGGTCACTCTGATGCTGATGTACTTTTACATGCTATTTGTGATGCAATGCTTGGTGCTTTAGCACTTGGTGATATAGGTGTTTATTTCCCTGATTCAGATGAAAAATGGAAAGATGCAGATAGTAAATTATTATTAAAACAAGTTAATGAGTTAATAAAATCAAAAGGCTATCAGGTAGGAAATCTTGATTGTGTTCTTGCAATTCAGCGGCCAAAAATTTCTCCTTATTCTGATATCATAAGAAATAAGATTGCTGAAATTCTTGGCGTTGACTTTGGACAAATTTCATTAAAAGCAACTACAACAGAAAAACTCGGATTTGTCGGAAGAGACGAAGGAGTTGTTTCTTTTGCAACAGTTTTACTTGTAAAAAAGGACGTCAATGATTGAAGACTTGCTTGTCCGCATTTCAGTATTATCACCAATATGGATTTACATTTTACTTTTTGCATTTGCCTACGTCGAAAATCTTTTTCCGCCATCTCCAAGTGATACTGTTATTGTTATCGGCGGAACATTAGTCGGGACAAACTATTTACACTTTATTCCTACTCTTATTTTTGCTACAGGGGGAAGCATTGCCGGTTTTTTAACTGCTTTTGGTATCGGCTGGTTACTGGATAAAAAAATTATTCATTCCGGAAAACTAAAATTTCTGAATGTTCAGACAATTGAAAAAGCAGAGACAGCATTTCGCAAATGGGGATATTACTTAATTGTTGCAAACAGATTTTTACCGGGGACGAGAGCAGTGATTTCTTTTTTTGGAGGAATGAGCCGGCTTGATGTTCATAAAACAATGCTTCTTTCTTCCATTAGTTCGCTGTTATGGAATATCATTTTAATTTATCTTGGAATTGTATTCGGTGAAAATGTTGCTCTTGTAGATAAATATCTTAGTACTTACAGTAATATTGTTGTTGCTGTAACGATAATAATAATATTGGCTTTTATCATTAACTATTTTATTAAAAGAAAAAGAAATAATTGAAATTGTTTAGCCGAAAAAACCGGATAGAATTATCAATTGAAGAAAAGAAAACCAGAAAGAAAGAAAAATTTTTATTAATCCTTTCAGGTATTCTGTTCGGTGTTTCATTTACTCCTTTTCCGTTCCCGTTCACACTTTTTATGTTTGTTGCTTTTGTTCCATACTTTTTTGTTGTAACTAAAAGAAAATCCTTAGCTGATGTTAATAAAGCTTCTTACTTAACATTTTTTGTAATGGGCTTGATTACAATTTATTGGGTCGGAAGCTGGCAGAGTAAAGCCGATCCGTTTTTGATGTTAAGCGGAGTTGTGCTTGTTTTTTTTCTTCCTTGTGTGATGCTGATAAATTCATCTCTTTATTATTTATCAAGAAAAGTTTTTAAGAAAGATATTTCACTTTACTTCTTTCCAATGTTTTGGGTAACAGGTGAATATATTTTAACATTAACAGATTTGAAATTTCCCTGGCTTACTATCGGTCACGGTTTAGCAAAGTTTACGGCTTTTATTCAGATTGCTGATATAGTTGGTGCATTTGGTTTATCGTTTATAGTGCTATGGATAAACATTTTTATCTTCAAAGGATTAAAACAATATAAAGATAAAACTTCAGCCGGATTAATAAATCTGTCCGTTGCTGCTGTTATTTTTATTCTGATAATTATTTATGGTTTTGTAAAAATTTCTTCATCGGATGAAAATGAAAAGAAAATAAGAGTAGGGATCATACAGCCAAATATTGATCCCTGGAATAAATGGGAATTCGGTGGTTTGGATCAGATACTTGATAATTATTTTGAGCTGTCACAAAAATGTGTTGATGAAGGTGCAAAATTAATTATCTGGCCTGAAACAGCTTTGCCAGTTTATTTATTATCCGGAAGTTATGAAAAAGAAGTTGATACAATTTATTCTTTCCTGAATACTAACAAAGTATCTTTACTAACCGGTATGCCCGATTTCAAAATATTTAATAATAATCCGCCAAATACAGCTAAGTATAGTGAAGCAGGTAAATATTTTTATGGAACTTACAATTCAATTTTATTGCTGCAGCATGATTCTTATGAAGTTCAGCGATATGGAAAAATTCATCTTGTACCGCTTGGCGAGCATACACCGTTTGTAGATCAACTTCCTTTTCTTGGTGATCTGTTAAAGTGGGGAGTAGGAATAAGCGGATGGAATATCGGACAGGATACAACAGTCTTTAATTTTAACGATGATGGTGATACTGTAAAAATTGGCGGATTAGTTTGCTATGAATCTGTATTTCCGACATTCCCGAATTATTTTGTTGAACGCGGTGCTCAGTTTTTAACAGTTGTTACAAACGATAGCTGGTATGGTAAACTTAGCGGTCCTTATCAGCATAAAGAATTTGCAAACCTGCGTGCAGTTGAAAACAGACGCGCTGTTGTTCGTTGTGCTAATGGAGGAATTAGCTGTCTGATTAATAAATTTGGTATTACTGAAATTGAAACTGAAATGTTTACAAGAACTTATTTGGTTGTTGATGTTACGTTAAACAATGAAAAAACTTTTTATACTAAATATCCCCTGATAATTCCTGTTTTATCATCCGCATTCGGAATCTGGATTTTTGGCATCAATATTTTATTGTGGATGAAGAAAAAATTTAAACTATGAACAATTTTGACATCACGAATAAAATAAAGTGATCTGTCATAGGATTTTTTTATTTTATTTTGCATTGCTGACTGATTTGTTCTTAAAATAATTTGAAAGAGAAAAATGATTGATCTTAGAAGCGATACTGTTACACGTCCCTCTGAAGCAATGCGGAAAGCAATGTACAATGCCGAAGTTGGTGATGATGTATTTAAAGAAGATCCGACAGTAAACAAACTTGAGCAATACGCTGCTGATTTACTAGGCAAAGAAGCAGCTCTTTATGTTTCAAGCGGAGTAATGGGTAATCAGATTTGTCTTAATGTTTTAACAAGTCCCGGTGATGAAGTAATTTGTGAACGCGATGCACACATCTTTAATTATGAATCTGGTTCGCCTGCAGCATTAAGCGGTATTCAGCTTAATCCGATAGATGGTAAATATGGAATTATATCGGTTGAGCAGGTTGAATCTTTTATTCGTCCATCGTCAGCTTATTATATGCCTCGCACAAAAGTAATTGAAGTTGAAAATACTCATAATCGTGCCGGCGGAACAATCTATCCGATTGAAAATATTATTGCATTAAAAGAGCTGGCAAAAAAATATAATTTATTTTATCATCTTGACGGCGCAAGAATATGGAATGCTTCTGTTGCATCCGGAATATCTGTAAAAGAATATGCTAAGCACTTTGATACAATTTCCTGCTGCTTGTCAAAAGGATTAGGTGCTCCTGTTGGCTCTCTCATTGCCGGAACAAAAGATTTTATTAAAGAAGCTTACCGTGTTCGTAAAACCTGGGGAGGCGGAATGAGACAAGCCGGAATTATTGCTGCTGCTGGTCTTTATGCTTTACAGAATAATATCGAGCGATTAAAGGATGATCACGAGAAAGCTAAATTACTTGCTGAAAGAATTATTGCAAATCCGAATCTTAAAATTGATATGAAAGCAGTTCAAACAAATATCCTGCTCTTTCATCCAAAAAATATTTCGGTTGAGAACGGTATAAAAAAATGTAAGGATAAAGGATTGCTGCTTTCAGTAGGCAAAGTTAATTTGATTCGTGCAATTACACATCTGGATGTTTCGTTTGATGATGTTAAAAAAGCCGCTGATATAATTGATCAGGTTTTTAATAATTAAATATTATAAAAATGGATATAAAAAACTTTTCACATAAAACAACTGTTAAAGTCCGCTTTCACGAAGTTGATATGCTTGGTGTTTGTAACAATGCAGTTTATATAAACTATTTCGAAACAGCACGGCTTGAATATATCAAGTCTGCTGGTTTAGTACCTGATGGCGGAATATTTTCTGACGGCAATTTATTTTTTATAGTTAGAAATGAAATAAATTATCTCGGACATTCATATTTTGATGATGAGCTTGATGTTTACTCAAAGATATCATATATAAAAAATTCATCTTTTGGATATGATCATATTATTGTAAGAAAAAAAAGCGGAAAGGTTATCGTTGACGGAAAAGGTGTTGTGGTTTTCGTTGATCCGAAAACAAGAAAATCGACTCCGTTAACCGAAGAGTTTATTGAGAAGATAAAAAAGTTTGAACCGGGAGTTCAATTCTTAAAAGAATAGTAATCAAAATTGTTTATCTGATTTTGTATTTTGTCATTACAGGATTATTTTAAAATCAAATTCAAATAAACTAAACATGGATCGAAATAGTGTTTAACATTTTTGGAGGCTAAAATGCGTAAACTGATATTTGATATTGAAACTTGTTCTGTTCCATTTACTTCTCTTTCTGAAAGTCAGCGAGAGTATTTATTTAAGTACGCAGAAAAAGAAAACGATCCTGTTAAGAAAGAAGCGATGAAAGATGAGACTGTCAGATATACTTCGCTTTATCCGTTTACTGCAAAGTGTATTGCTATCGGAATGTATGATGTTGAAAAACAAAAATCTTATGTTTACTATGAATCTGAAAAACATGAGGAATGGAACTCTGAAAATACAAATGTGTTTTATAAAGGCTTACCGGAAAAAGAAATGCTCGAATCATTTTGGCGAATTGCAAAATATATTGATCAGTTTATAACATTTAACGGAAGAAATTTTGATGTTCCTTTTCTGATGATGCGCTCAGCAATATTAAAAGTTAAAACCACAAAAAACCTGATGGCTTATCGTTACGGTGATGAACATATTGATTTACTTGAGCAGTTTACTTTTTACAGCACAACAAGAAAGTTTAATCTTGATTTTTATTGTCATGCATTTGGAATTGAATCACCAAAGTCAAAAGATATATCCGGAATGGAAGTTAAAACTCTTTTTGAAGCCGGTAAAATAAAAGACATCGCAGTTTATTGTTCAAAAGATATTTATGCAACTTACCAGCTATTTAAAATCTGGGAAGAATATTTAGCTTATCGTTAGATTAAAATGGAAATTCAAATCATTGTTTATTCGTTAACCTTTTTATTCCTTCTGCTGGCTGTTAGTATTTATAAAGGATACTCATATCAGATTAAACAAAGATTTTCCAGCCAGTTAAAGCCTTGCTTATCATTGATTATAGCAGCCAGGAATGAAGAAGAAAATATTCCGCTGCTCTTTGAATCGTTAGAGAAGTTAAAATATCCGGTTGAAAACTTTGAGGTAATTCTGGTTGATGATAACTCTTCTGACAGAACCAATGAATTGATTAAAGTGACTATCAAGACAAAAACAAATTACAATCTTATCAAAGCTGATGCTAAAAAGATTGAAGGTAAAAAAGGTGCGCTGCAGGTTGGAATTGAGAACGCAAAATATAATTTCATTGTTATTACAGATGCTGACTGCAGACCTGAAGTTGACTGGCTTAAAGAAATTGCAGGTAAGCTTGATGCTGGATTTGATTTTGTATCTGGTATTGCACCGATAAAAAGCGGTAAATTATTTGTCCAGAAATTAGCTGCATTCGAAAATCTTAGAAATACTTATTTAACTATATCTGCAGTTGGATTGAATGTACCATATTCAGCAGCAGCAAGAAGCTTTGCATTCAGAAAAAATTCTTTTGAGAAGATTGGCGGTTATGCCGGAACTACAGAAACAATTTCCGGTGATGATGATTTGCTTTTACGCGAAGCAGTTAAAAATAAAATGCTTATTGGTACGGTTATCGGACCTGAGACATTTGTTTATTCTGATCCACCATCTTCTTTTAATAATTATTTCAGACAAAAGAAAAGACACTTGAAAACTTCTTTTTATTACCTGCCGAAGCAAAAACTTTTTTTAGGTTTATGGCATTCAATAAATCTTATGTCGTTGTTTTCAATATTGCTTGTTCCTGTTTCATTAAATTTTATTTTTCCTTTTGCAGTTAAACTCATTTATGATTTTTATGCCGTTATCAAACATCAGTCAGAACTTGGACACCATTTTAATTTCCTGCTTATCATTCCAATGCAGATTGCATTTGAACTATTTATTATAATTAATTTTTTCAATTCACTTATTGGTAAACCGGAGTGGAAGTAAAAAGCAAATCTCCAGCCTGGCTTGATCCTTTACATCCTAATTTTAAAAGATGGGAAAAATCGCGTAAACTGTCTCTTGAGCGGGGAAAATTTGTAAGAGCAGTTATTGAACAAAAAAATAAGATTAAAAATTTATCAATTATCGATCTTGGTTCAGGTGAAGGCGGAACAGCAAAAATACTTGCAGAAGCTAATTTTGTTGTAAGCATTGATTTGAGTTTGATAAGATTACAAAGACAAAATGATTCCGGTTTTAAATTCTATAAAATAAATGGCGATGCAATTCATTTACCGGTTAAAGATGAGTTAGCTGATTTAATAATAGTTCAGGATGTGATTGAACATTTAAATGATATAAAATCCTTTTATGAAGAAATTAAAAGAGTAATAAAGCCAAACGGAATTATTTATTTAAGCACACCAAATAAACTTTCTTTTTTCAATTTCATATCTGATCCGCATTTCGGATTGCCGGTTATTTCTGTACTTAAGCGTGCAACAATAAAAAAATATTTTTTAAAATATTTCCGCAAAAATGATTTTAACAGAAATGATATTGCACAGCTTTTATCACTTAAAGAACTGACTTCATTATTTTGTAATGATTATTACTTAGAACTCAATACAAAATTTACGGTTAAAGAATTGTTTAATGGCAATAAAGGAATTGTATGGAGTGATATTCATTTAACCCTTATAGCATTTTGTAAGTTTACAGGTATTGACCGGATTATAAAAATAATAGCAAATGATAAGCAGGGAATTATAAATAAATTCATTACTCCTACATTTTATTTTACCTTAAAACGAAAAAGTAAAAAATACTCTTTAACACTAAACTCATCGCACAAATTATTTCAGATAATCATCACTTCAGCAGCAGCATTTTTTTTGTTTCAACAAAATTATCTGCTCTTAACTGATAGTAATAAATTCCTGAGCTAAGATTATTATTAGTGAATTTTACACTATGATAACCGGCTGGTTTATAATCATTAACAAGAGTTGCTACCTCAGTTCCTAAAACATCAAAAACTTTAAGCGAGATTAATTGTCTGCTTTTAGTTTCAAACTCTATTATTGTAGTCGGATTAAAAGGATTAGGATAATTCTGATTTAATTTAAAATTATGCGGTATCACATCTTCCTCCTCAACATCAGTAGCAATAAAGTGTGCACGAAAATCATCAAAATATATAACACCGTTATCTTTTTTTGCATCACTTGTTTCAGCAAGATATGTTCTTACCCATTTTATAGGGAAATCAAGTGTTGCAGCAGGATTTACCCAGCTTGGAACAGCACTGCTTAAATTTATTTCAATATACTTCCACGTATTTATCCAGTCAATTCCCGGATCAGCACTGGTAAAATCAATCAGAAAAGTTTCACTGTCTTTATCCTTAAACTCTCCTCTTAACCAATGTTTTTTTCCATCTCCATAAACCTGCAAACTAAGCTTATCAGGTGTACCGGAAATTTGAATCTCTTTATTAAGGTATAATGCACTTGTTCCGCCGGTTTCCAGACTGTAAGTTAATTTCCCTGAACCGGGTTCTGATATAAATATCGTACTATCAAATACAAAACTGCATTGTGAAAGATTAACTTTTGTACCGGTTAAAGTATAACCGGAAAGATCGGAAAAATCATCAAGCATTACAGTAGTGGAAGTTCCAATAATTAATTCAGCAGTTCCGGTAATACTATCAATTGATGCGATTATCTGACCTGAGCCTGTAATGCCGGCAGTAAAATATCCGCCTGAAGTTATTGTTCCCAAATTGTTGGTTACTGACCATTGAAAATCATTCTGTTGAAGAGAAATAATATTGTTATAATTATCATAGGCTGTTGCTGTCATTTGCTGTGATTGACCGGGCTGTAAAATAACCGGATCAGGTTTTAAAATTATTTGTGAGATTTTTGTAAGATGTACAATTACCGAATCTCTGATATTATCAGCCTCGGCAAAAATAAAACCTGATACTGTATCGAATGAAGCTGTAAATTTACCGTTCTGAGTTATACTTCCAATCAGAGGATCACAACTCCACACTAAAGAACCTGAAGGTATTGAAACAGGATTAAAATATTCATCATAACCTTTTGCAGTAAGCGTAATACTTTTTCCGCCATTAATAAAAATTTCACGAGGGTTTATTCTTATAGAAGCAAGAGCAGCAGTTGGTGCAGTACTGACTAATAAAAAACTGTTTGAGACTGATCGCTCACCAGCGGGATCCGAAGGGCTGTTAACAATATTTTCTCTTACAACCATTGTAGATGAACCGCCGCCGTCAAGATTTAAACCATTATATACTCCCCAGGTTTTCATATAATCACCAAGTTCTTTATATGTCATACCAATGCTTAATGTTGGTTGTCTGCCATCAACAACAAACATAAAGAATGTTGTAGTATCCTGATTAAAACCAACTGAAGTTCGCGGATGACGGTCTCCGTTATCAGGATTAACAACACCATTTTGAACAAGCCATGTATTGCCGCCGATTAACTGCTCAAGATTTGGCAAAGCCGGCAATAATCTTAAAACAATTTTTATTGTATCACCAATTGAAAGATTATTTACTATAAATGAACCGGCACTTCCATGACCTGAAAGCACTGCCTTATTATTTCCGATAGTAATATTTCCAACATCCGAAACAATTGTTTCAACCAAACATCTTATTGTATCGTTTACAAGCCAGTTATCAATAGGAATAATTCTGGCTTCTGTTCCGTATTGATTAGTTGAAGTTGAACTTCCCATAAATGAATTATAAAAAATCAACTCATTAGTATTTCTCGTTCTGTTAACTCCTGAAATACTCTTAATACTGTCGTTAGTAATTACAGAACCTGAAAAACTATTTAAACCGATGACAGGTTTTTTATTAATATCAAAACCAACATTAAGCCAATCATTGTTTGTTTTAAGGAGTTGTCCGTTTGCTATTTGTGATCCGATCTGTTCACCGGTGCTTGTATTATAAAAATCACCATTTACTGCGGCAACAACTCTGTGTCCTTCATAATTATTTCTTGCAGCCATAGAACTGGTTTTTTCAAAAGCAAGTAATTTATCTCCTGCTTTTACAGATTGAAATTTTAGCCATGGATTCTGAAGATCTATTTTAATAATGTTAATATTCCAGGGACCAGAATCCAGAAACTGATGATAATGAGTTACACCGGGTCCAACTTTAATACTGTCAAGAGACCCGGGAAAACTTATTGAAGAAAGTAGAATTGCTAAAAGTAAAATTCTGATTTTCATAAATACTCCGTCAAATTTCCGGATAACAATTTTTTTTAATGATAGGGTAAAATTAACGATAATGTTACTTAATAATCATGGATAACAATAAAAAGAGGCTGTTAAACTCAATTCATGTTACTTTGTTTTAATTACAAATTAAAAGCTTAAGTATATATCAAAAAAAACCCTGACACTTTCGTATCAGGGCTTTGCCTTAGTTTCAGGCCTGGGGGTAAGCCTTTCCTAAGAACATTCCAAAATTAATAAATTAACATAGAAAAATAAACCAACACTTATTTTATTGGTTGTTAAGATATTGCTACAATCATAAAAAATATTCTGAAAATATAATTTATTTAATGAGGGTTGTGTAAGCAGTTTAATTAATAAAAGGACTTATTTGAAAAAATTTTAATTAATTATAATCTGGTAATAGAACTCAAGAACATATCTCGCAGGACAATCTTGTCGCAGAAAGATCAGATTGGATTCAAGAACTGATAATTATCTGAGCAAATGTTAATGTTATTTTAATTCTCATTTATATCTTTTTCAGTCAATGCCAACTTTGTCGCTGTATTATAATTAAACATTTTCATTCAAATTAGTTTTGATTTTTGAATAAAAAACATATTTTTGAACAGGCATAGATTTTTTGTTGGACAAAAGTAATTTCGTCCTTAATGAATATTAAATATTAAATAATTCTTATGAATAGCTTTTTTTTATTGAGTTTATATGGTAATCAATAATTAAAGTATAAAAGTAGAATAATAGGTTTTATAAACTGTTTTTGTCTGTATCTGTAAAGATTTTATTTTAATTAGATTTTGTAGTTAATATTTCTGTAATTAAAGCCAGAAATTTGAATTATTTCAGCAAAACCTGGAAGTCCGGATGTGACTGACCAAGCGAAGCTGTGTTAAAACATTTAAATAAATATTGGAATTACCGTTTTATGAAATTACTAATCACACTCCGAAAAGCTTCTGATAATTCATTCAACCGCAAGTTTGAGTTTACACAATTCCCTGTAAAATTAGGAAGAGAATCTGATAATGATATTGTATTGGAAGATCCGCGAAAAGTTGTTTCGCGGTCTCATGCAAGAATTATTGATACCGACGGTTTAGCTCAGATTATAGATCTTGGTTCCGCAAACTTTACATATCTGAACAGTGAAAAATTATTTGCAAATGATGGAAATGCACTAAAAACAGGGGACGTAATTAAAATCGGCGATTATGAATTAGATATAGTTATCGAACAAATCAAGATTGAAAGTGCACCTCCGCGTGATGATCAAAAGACAATGATATTTTCAAATCCTTTTGTTGATGAAGTGCAGAAAATATCTGAATCAATTCTGAAGTTATCCGAAAAATATTTTTATGATGAGTCCCCGCTGAAAAGTGAAATGCTAAGAATGTCAATAATGCAGGGGTTAGATGGACTTTTAACAAATGATGTTAACACAGTATTATCAGAGTATTTTGCTTCTAAATTTTCAGGTCAAAGTTTTGGCAGTGCTGTTAAAAGCGAGCCTTCCTCTAAAATAATTTCTGAAGAAAAGCCTCAAATAAAATCAAACATACAAACTTCCGCATCAGAACCAGCATCAAAGCCGCAGATTGATTATTCATTCAGTTCTTATTTTTCAGAATCTGTGGATGTTCTTCTTGATACAGTTACAAAACTTATTCAGGGTTATCTGCAGTTCAGGCAGGAATTTTTTGGTGTAACTATTTATCAGACAATTCCAACCGGATCATTAAAGGATATTAAGGAATATCTGTTTAATCCTGATCTTTCAGCAGAAGAGCAGAAAAAGAGAATCAGTCTCATAAAAGAAGAAACTCAGAAATTACTAACTCACCAGATCGGAATACTTGAAGGCTACAGAACATCTGCAACTGAAGGCAGTCAGTCATTGCTTCAATCTCTTGATCCTGAAATAATTGAAAGAGAAACTTTAAGTAAACAAACATCTGCAATGGAAAACCTTATACCAAACGCAAAAAAAGTAAGAATACTGGAAGCGATAAAAACCAATTATAAAAAATATATTTCAGATCCATATCATCTTGAAAAGAAATATTTCAGACCTCCGTTTATAAAAGGATATCAGAAAAGAATCTCAGCTAAAAATGAAGTAAACGAATATTAAAATTCACAAATAAAATTAAATCAGAAAATAAATTTGTTGACAGATATGAAAAAAATAATCTTAATAGTTTTACCAATCTTTGCATTGCTTTTGTTTTCTAAATGCGGCAGTGGAAAAGAATATATCCAGGTAAGTTTTAAAAGTTACGCTAACTCAAACGGCGGCAATGCCGTTGTGGTTACAATTTACCAGTTAGCAAATGCTGATAAATTTCGTCTTGCCAGTTTTGAATCTCTTGCTAAAGATGCAGTTGCAGCTTTAGGCTCTGATCTGATTCCAAGTTCTGTCTATGAAAAAACGATGGTGCCTGGCGAAAGTTTTAATCTTGATGAACTTGAAATAAAGAAAGAAGCAGCATTCCTTGGAGTTATGGCTGACTTTCATTCACCTTCTGCTGATGGATGGCAGAATGTTATTGATTTAAAAAATGGAATAGACAGATTAATAGTTAAAGTTGAAGAAAATTCAATTTCTGTTCAGGTAGAAAATTAGTTCGTAATATAATTAAAGATTTTTTAAGCATTAAAAGCGATTATAACTTTATGAAAATGCAAAAAACAGTTTGGTATGAGGGCATGAAACTTGACCCTCATCATTTCCAGCAAACAGACAGATATAATCAATATTATATCAATTCAAGATTATCAATGATTAATGCCAGTAATTGGGGATTAAAAAATTTAAGTGTTGATAATGCGGCACTTGCCGGTGGTAATTTTAATCTTATAAATTGCAGCGGTGTAATGCCGGACGGAATGATATTCAATATTCCGGAAAATGACTCTTCACCCAAAAGCAGAAATTTTGAAAACATTTTTTCTGCAACTGCAGAAAAACTAAGTGTATATCTTGCATTGCCGGCAGAACATTCCTCCGGTAAAAATTGTCAGCTTGATGATTCACAGTTTAATGATCCTTACAGATTTGTAATGCAGAATACCGATGTAATGGATTATAATACAGGAACAAATCTAAGAAATATCGGAATTGCTAAACCGAATTTTCAATTTAAGTTTGAAGATGAATCTTTAGAAGATTTTGTTTCGATTAAACTTGGCGAGATATCAAGAAGCTCTGATGGAAAATATCAGATGGAAGCCCGGTATATTCCGCCTTGTCTGGAAATCTCTTCTTCGGAAGTTATATTGCAGCATGTTAGAAATATTTTAAGCACGCTTGTTTCTAAAAGCAAAGAGTTAAAAGCTCAGACAAATATTCAAAAACCGGAATTATCATTAACACAGGTTGAAGTTCTTTTAATGCTTCAATCAATTAATTCCTTTATTCCTTTGTTAAACTATTATCACAATTCAAAGCATATTCATCCTGAAGTGCTTTATACATTTCTTTTAACAGCAGCAGGGCAGCTATCAACATTTTCAAATTCTGAATTAAGAGTTGATTCATTACCGGTTTATGATCATAAACATCTTACCGAAATATTTGAACATATTGTAAATGAAATACAGATTATGCTGAATGTTCAAAAAACTGTTGAAAGAAAAGACCTTGTAATACAATTAAGAAGACAAGCTGAAACATTGTTTGTCGGGCAGCTTTCACCAAATCATATTCAGGCACAATTCTTTATTGCTGTAACGGGCGATATCCCCGAAAAGAAAATTATTACTGAACTGCCGAAGAATATTAAGATATCAGCTTATGAAGAAATCTTTGCAGTTCATCAGGCGGGCATACAGGGAGTTACAATTGAATATGTTGCTCGTCCGCCGGCTGGAGTTTCGGTAAATGAAAAAGCACACTATTTCAAAATAAATAAAGAAGGCAGATTCTGGGAGAAGATAGTTCAGAAAAATAATATAGCTTTTTTCATCGCTTCTGAATTTAAGACTTTACAGATGGAGTTAGTGTTACTGTTTTAATTTATTGATAGAACTGATTAAAAATTAAAGGCTTTCTAAATGGCACAAAATAATCCGACAGAAAAAAAGAAAAATCTTTCCGATTTAGCTTCTGAATGTTTGATACTTATTCTACAATTAAGAGCTACAACCAATTACGGCGCTGCTAATACACTTAAATCGCATGTGCTGGATATGTTTGAAAGGTTTGAAGGCAATGCAAGAAAAATTGGTGTGGATAATGAAAAGATAAAGCATGCAAAATTTGCACTTGTTGCGCTGCTTGACGAAACGATTATAAGTTCTGAGTGGTCCGAAAAGAATGAATGGCTTACCGAACCGTTGCAAATTAAATTATTTGATACCTTTAATGCAGGCGAAGAGTTCTTTACTTATATGAGTGAATTGAGGCAGAGAAGCAGTGTCAATAAAGATGTGCTTGAAATATTTTATCTGTGTTTAAGTCTTGGATTTAAAGGTAAATACCAGTTACAATCTCCTGAAAATTTAAGAAGAGTAATAGATGATCTGAATCTTGAATTACATCCTGAAGCGTACCGTTCGTTAGATGCACTTTCACCAAACGGAAAACCAAAACAAAGTATTGTTCAGGCAGTTAATACTGGTTTACCTTTATGGGTTTATCCGGTTGGTGCTTTAGCATTATTGTTAATACTATATGTCGTATTATCATTTTCTGTTTCAGGCAAGCTTGATGATGTTCTGGATATTCTTAATTCATTGAAATCATAATGCAGTACTTTTTATAAATATTTTAAATTAAATTTTTAATTACTATGGGCAAAATTGCAGGGATCTTAAAAAGTAAAAATATATTATTAGCAATCGGATTAGTACTTCTGATATTTCTTGTTATTTATCTCGGTTCAGTAATAAATATAACCTGGACAATCAGAATAAGTATAATAATTTTTATTCTGCTTGTAACTGTTATTGTTATTCTTTTTAAGAAAATGAAAGATGCACAAAAAGCTGGGCAAATTGAAAGCTCGATAAGCAGTTCATCTGATTCTCAAATGTTAAGTCCTGAAAAAAAAGCTGAGATAGATCAATTCAAAAAACAGCTTGAAGCAGCAATAACAGCTTTAAAAAAATCAAAGCTTTGGCGGGGTAAAACCTGTAAAGCTTCACATTACAGTTTGCCCTGGAATATGATAATCGGACCATCTGCAGCAGGGAAA
>JAVEUY010000377.1:0-3253 GCA_034005315.1 Ignavibacteriaceae bacterium
TTTGTTGGTTTCGATTGGGATGGAATATTTAATTATACCGGAATTTGGGCTGCGTTTAGATCTGAAGTTCAGAGATCCTGAAATAAAATTAACAAATAAATATAAAAGTAAGGTAATTAATTACAACGGTAATGAGATCACTTTACTTCAGGATACTTTTAATTCAAAAATTAATTTAAATGGTATCGCATTTTTTATTGGTGCAGTATATTATTTTTAATTTAGAACAGAACTGCAATAGGTAGATTATTAAGCCTCGTATATTAAATGAAAAATAAACTGATTTATTTAACAGGATTTATGGCTTCAGGAAAAAGCACCGTAGGACCTATTCTTGCAAATACTATCGGATGGGGTTTTTATGATCTTGATAAATTAATTGAAGTTGAAACTTCTCTTAGTATCAAAGAAATATTTAAGGTACGCGGAGAGTCATATTTCAGGAAATTAGAGACTGATGTCCTTAAAAAAGTGAGTCTGTTAAACGAATTTGTTATTTCACTTGGCGGTGGAACCATTGTCGATCAGGAAAATTTAAAACTAATTAAAGGATCCGGGCTTTTGGTTTATCTTGAATCCTCACCAGAGGCAGCATATAAAAGATTAAGGTTTAAAAGAGATCGACCTGCACTGCTTTTTGATGGAGAGGACGAACCAACTGAAGCGGAATTTATAAATAGAATAAAATCATTGTTAAAGAATCGGCTTCAATACTATAATTCAGCCGATATTAAAATAAATACAGATAATATGCCGGTCGGTAAAACGGTAGATAAACTTGCCGAGATAATTGAAAAAGAATTTTATGGCAAAACAAATTGATATCAACTTAGCTGAACAAAGTTATTCAATAATTATTGGATCAAACATTCTTGACAAAACTGTAAGCAGGATTAATAAATTAAAACCTGACAAATGTCTTTTTATTATCGATAAGAATGTAAATGATTTGCATAGTGAAAATATTCGGAAGACATTCTTAAATGTTAAAAGCAAATTGTTTACTTATTTGTTTTTAGCAAGAGAAAAAAACAAATCTTATGAAGAAGTAAAAAGAATTCAGAAGTATTTAGTTGAGAATAATTTTAGCCGTGGTTCTTTAATTTTAGCAATTGGTGGCGGAATTACAGGTGATATTGCCGGGTTTGCAGCAAGTACTTTTATGCGTGGCATAAAGATAATTCATCTGCCGACAACATTACTTTCGATGGTAGATAGTTCTGTTGGCGGAAAAACTGGAATCAATTTTCTAAATAGAAAAAATTTAATCGGCAGCTTTTATCAACCTGATTCTGTTTTTATAGATACAGCATTCCTTAAAACACTACCTGATAAAGAAATATTATCCGGGATAGGTGAACTTGTTAAATATTCTTTTCTTACAAGTAAAGAAAATTTCAAAAAGTTTAGTGTTTACATTAAAAGAATTTCGGACAAACAAGAAATTAACTTTGTAGATATTGTTTATAAATCACTTGTTATAAAAAAGAATATTGTAATTAATGATGAAAAAGAATTATCAGGCATAAGAAAGGTTCTTAATCTCGGTCATACTTTTGCACACGCTTTTGAAACCGCCTCAAAATATAAACTTACACATGGCGAATCTGTTTTTGCTGGAATAATTTGTTCTCTTTACTTGTCAGAAGAACTCGGTTATCTCGCTGAGAAGAAACTAAACACGTTGCTGGATGGATTAAGGTTTTTAACTATTAATCCTTTTCTCAAAAAAATAGATGAAGAGAAGCTATTATTTTTAATGCAGAGTGATAAGAAATTATTTGATGAGAAAATAAGATTTGTTCTGCTTCAGGATATTGGCAATATTGTCGTAGATGTAATTGCTGAAAAACCGTCAGTTTTGGAGGCAATCAGAAAAATGAAAATTTTTGTTTAATGCAGGATTCGCTTTAAAAGAGGAAAACTGTCAGGTTTTGAGGGCGAAACCTGACAGTTTGTGTGTCATATTTGGAGGGATGCTATGCTTAAACTATTTCGGTATTTCACTTTCAAGACTAGTGCCATTAAAAATCGGCTGGAATGCCATTATTGACCTACTTTTTGTCGGTAAAATTTTCGGTTGAGTAACATTTACAGGCTGTAATTTTGAACAGATGCTCTAATATCTCCATCGGAGATTGGAAAATCCGGATATAGATTCATAAACTTATTAAAATGTTAGAATTTTGAACTATTATTACTTTTTCTGTAATTCAGAAGAGTCGCTTTTATTTTTCAGCGAATTATAAATGCGAAATGGATAGTCAGCCTGTTGTTGTTAAATACTGATGTCATTAATAACTAAAAGCAAGGTAAGCGATAAGTTAATGCTGTTTTCTCAGAACTATTTTAAAAACTGTACCTTCAACTGGTGTTGAACTTTTCACAGATATCTTACCTCCATGATATCCTTCGATAATTCTTTTAGATAAACTCAGACCTAAACCCCAGCCTCTTTTTTTTGTGCTGTAACCTGGTCTGAAAACATCTTTTCTTCTATGCAAGTCAATACCTTTACCGTTATCAGATACTTCTATCTCAACATGATTTTTGCTTTCAGCGATATGTATCCGGATCAAACCGTTTTTGTTCTCGATAGCATCTAAGGCATTTTTAATAAGGTTTTCAAGCACCCATTCAAAGAGTTCCTGATTTATCAGAGCACTACAATTTTTATTTCCATCAACAACCAATTCGACAGTTTTACCGGTTTGCGGTAATCTTCTGTTAAAATATTCAATAACCTTTTTTGCCTCTTCATAGACTACATGATTTTTAATTTCAGGCTTTGACCCGATTTTGGAAAAGCGATAAGTAATCTTATTTAATTTTTCTACATCACTTGAAATTTCTTCTGTAATATCCAGAACTGCATCCGGTTTTTCATAATTAAGCTTCATCATTTCTATCCAGCCCATCAAACTTGATATAGGTGTTCCGAACTGATGAGCAGTTTCTTTTGCCATTCCTACCCAAATATTGCTTTGCTCACTCCGTTTTATCTGACTAAATCCTATGTACCCAATAAGTATAAACAAAGCTGCTATTATAATTTGAATGTATGGATAAAACTTTAACTGTTTAACAAGATTAGATTCACCAAAATGAATTCGCTGAAGAATTATTGTATCGGCATAAGTAATATTAATAGGTTTATGAATAGCATCCATTTCTAAAATCAACTCGGTCAGTGCTTTTTTTCTTTCCTCTTTGCTAAGAGAAGAATCAATATTTACATTTTTAATTTCTGTAT
>JAVEUY010000023.1:0-15146 GCA_034005315.1 Ignavibacteriaceae bacterium
ATTGAAGTAAGATCTTTAATTCTCTTCTTTTCAGGGATATTCTTTTCTGACATCAAAACTCCGTTATAGATTTCTTAATTACTAACTAATAAACAAAATAAAACTATAGTTTAAATACCATTATTAACAATGCAACCCAAATAATATTTATCAACGATAATGGAAACATCACTTTCCAACCTAAACTCATCAATTGATCATATCTGAATCTTGGGATGGTCCATCTTACCCAAATAAAGAAAAATAAAAGTACAGCAACTTTTAGAAGAAATCCGGCAATCTGAAGTGCGAGAACAAGACCGGAAGATAGACCAAAAGATTCGATAAAGGGAATTTGCCATCCGCCTAAGTAGAGAGTAACAATTAACATACTGGCAATTAACATATTTGCATACTCAGCAAGAAAAAATGCGGCAAATTTCATGCTGCTGTATTCTGTATGATAACCACCAACAAGTTCGGGTTCAGCTTCAGGTAAATCAAAAGGCAATCTGTTAGTTTCTGCAAACGCTGAAACCAGGAAAGTAATAAAGCCGATTGGCTGCACGAATGCATTCCACATCAATCCGGATTGAGACTCTACTATTGCTATTGGTCTTAGTGATTCAGATAAAAGGATAACTCCGCCGATTGAAAAACCCATTGAGATTTCATAAGAAATCATCTGAGCTGAAGAGCGAATGCCGCCAAGTAAAGAATACTTGCTTCCTGAAGACCAGCCTGCAAAAGTAATTGCATAAACACCAAGCGATGTAAGAGCAAGAATATATAATACTCCGATATTAACATCCGCTATAACCAATGGTATTTCATAACCGGCAATAGTGATTCCCGGACCGATTGGTATAACTGCATAAGTTGTAAAAGCCACAAACAATGCAAGCATTGGTGCAAGTGTATGTATTTTTTTATTTGCAATATCGGGTACTATATCTTCTTTAAGCAGAAGTTTAAAAACATCTGCAAAAGACTGCAAAGCACCTCTCCAGCCGACACGATTAGGACCAATTCTATCTTGTATCCAGGCGCTGATTTTCCTTTCAAAATATACAAGATAGGCTGCTGTTAAAAGTATCAATACTAGTACAATTA
Organism: Ignavibacteriaceae bacterium; assembly: GCA_034005315.1. Classification (GTDB taxonomy): domain Bacteria; phylum Bacteroidota; class Ignavibacteria; order Ignavibacteriales; family Ignavibacteriaceae; genus IGN3. The sequence continues at coordinate 1,093 of JAVEUY010000023.1, forward strand.
CAATTCTGATTAATAAGAAATTGTAAAAGCTTATTATTGACCACAAAAAATTTCCTATTGCTTCCATTAATTATTAATTCCTTATAACCTAAAAATTTTTTTAAGATTTAGAATTTACATTTTTCAATTGAACACCTGACTCACCCAGTACATCATAATCTAATCCTTTGAATACATCTAAAGTATTTGCCATATCAAGTAATACTTCTTCAGCCATTCCATATTTCATTTTTTGTCCCATAGCAGAAGCCAGCCCAACTATAATTTTCCAGCTAGATCTGGCATCAAAGTGTTTGCCTTGTGCCCAGCGGTCGAACTTTGTACCGAATTTATCCCAACGACTCATTGACATCCCTTCTAAAGCACGATCAACATCTAAAGTTGCAACTGCAGGGCGAATTCTTTGCGCTCTTCCGTTAAAGTTAACAAATGTTCCGTTCTTTTCTGCATAAGTTGAAGCAGGAAAAACTATATCAGCAAGCACTGTTGTTTTATTAAAGTTTGTGGAGTGTGCAATTAATAAATCCAGTTTTGCAAAAACATTTTCTAACTCAGGATTTGCAGCAATTATATCATCTTCTAAAATATAAAGAGCTTTTATTTTACCTTCTTTAACAGATTTAATAATCCCATTAAAATCATTTCCATTTTTAGAAGGTTTAACTCCTGCTAATTCAGCGCCAAGAGAATTGGGAGTAACATCATTTTTTCTTAAAATATCATCACCAAAAGTTGAATCTATGTGCCTTAAAAAATCTAAATTTCCTGTTCCTAAAACCGATTTAGCAAACTTAGCAGCAATGTAATTATCTTCAACTGTAGCAAAAGCAGAGCCCAGCACTGCTATCTCATCTTTATTAAATCCCTTCAATCTTGAAGCAGCTTCTGCATAAGCTTCATCCCATCCAACTCTTATTAAATTACCTTCAACTCTGATAAACGGACCATCTACTCTGTCTTCTGCATTAATAAATTTAAAAGTATTAACCCTGCCATGATCACACATCCAATAACTATTCACATCTTCATTATATTTTGGAACAAGTCTTAACACTTCATTGTTTCTTACCCAGAGTTCAATATTGCAGCCACGCGCACAACCATTACAAACAGAGTTTGTAAGAGACATTTCCCAAACACGTGATTTAAATCTAAAGTCACTGTTTGTTAGTGCACCAACAGGACAAATATCAACAACATTCATTGAATATAAATTATCAAGTTCTTCACCGGGATAAGTTGTAAGAAAAACTCTGTCTCCTCTTTTTGTAAACGTCAGTTCAGGGTCTTTTGCAATTTCATCACAAAATCTTATACATCTTGAACACATTATACATCTATCTGCATCGAACATTACGTATGGACCAATTTGAATGCGTTTACCTTTTTTAACTTTCTCCTCAACAAATCTGCTTTCACCAACGCTGTGTTTATATGTATAATCCTGCAGTTTACATTCGCCTGCTTCATCACAAATCGGGCAATCGAGCGGATGATTGATAAGGAAAAATTCCATTACTGCATTTCTCGCTGCTAAAGATTTGTCGGATTGTGTATGTACAACCATTCCATCTGCTGCAATTGTTGCACAGGCTATTAAAAGCTTAGGCATTTTTTCTACTTCAACAAGACACATTCTGCAGTTACCCGAAACAGAAAGTTTAGGATGCCAGCAGAAGTGGGCAATTTCAATTCCGTTATCTTTCGCTGCTTCGATAATTGTTTGACCCTGTTTGAATTCTATGTTTTTTCCATCAATATTAATTTTAGGCATAATTTACTCTGTTTTATTCTTACTATTTAAGCTGCGTTTTTTACTGAACTATTTTTTGAACGAATAACTATCTTACTTAATGTTGATTCATTCAGAACTTCTGCAGATATTTTTTGAATATCATCTGAACTTACAGAATCAATTTTATTTAGTATATACTCTACCGGAACAACTTTACCGTAATGATAGATTGAGTTTGCAAGTCTTATCATTCTGTTAGTTGTATTTTCAAGACTCATTAAAGTATTACCTTTAATATATTCTTTAACCCGATTCAGTTCTTTTAATTTTACTTCCTCTTTTCTCAGTTTATTAAATTCACGATAAACAATTTCACTTACTTTACCGGCTTGTTTGTCATTTGTCGAAAAGTAAACTCCAAATACTGATACATCCTGATATGAATTTAAAAAAGTATTTATCTGATAAGTCATACCAAGTTTTTCTCTTACAGCCTGAAATAATCTTGATGAACTGCCATCGCCCAATAAAGTTGAAAGAACTTTTAATTTTTGTCTTCGGGAATCATTAAATCCATAAGTTTTTCTTCCGATTATAGAATGTACCTGCTGAATTTCTTTTTCAATTTTGATATCACAAACATAATTTTTAAAGACATTTTTTCTTTTTGAAGCTGATGAACTTTTTTTAGATGTAAAATATTTTTCTGCTAGCCTAACTGCTTCATCATGTTCAATTGCGCCGGAAACAGCAATCATAAGATTATCTGAACGATAATTTGTTTTATGAAATTGATGAAGACTGTTTGAATTAAACAATAAAAGATTTTTTTCTGTTCCAATTATAGGATAGCTTAAACTATGACCATTAAAAATTGATTCTTCAAACTTATCAAAAATTAATTCTTCAGGGTTATCATCAATATCTTTTAATTCATCAATTACAACACCGGATTCTTTTTTTATATGTGAATCCTTAAACAGCGGATTCTGAATCATGTCAGCAAGGACAATAAAAGTTTTTTTAAAATTTTCTGAAAGACCTCTGCCGTAATAACAAGTATTCTCTTTAGAGGTAAAAGCATTCAGATAACCGCCGTAAGATTCTATAGTATCGGAGATTTGTTTTGCAGTTCTGGTCTTAGTTCCCTTAAATAACATATGCTCAACAAAATGTGAGATACCATTGTTGTGCGGATTTTCATCTCTTGCACCGATATTAAACCAAAATCCTAAAGAAAAGGATTTCAAATAAGGAATAAATTCTGAAACAATTTTAACACCATTTGAGAGCGTCGTTACTTTACAATTATCCACAATTTCTACTATTAATGATGAATTATTAGGGTTCAAATATAGATAAAGACGATTAGGCAATCAAGAATAGAAAACAGGTAAATAAACATTTGCAAAAAATTATAATAAGCAAAGCCGAAAAAAATTTTTAAATGAAATTTATTTTTCCGGCTTCACTATTTAAACTAATATTCTTAAGCCTCAACTAAATCAGGATATTTTTCCTGATACTTGACAAAGAAACTTCCAATTGCTTTATAAGCTTTTTCAAGAATTTGTTCATTAGGCAAGAACACTACACGAAAATGTTTTGTGCCGGGCACCTGTCCAAAACCGCTGCCGGGAACAACTACAACTCCGGTTTCTTTTATTAACTCTGCAACAAAATGATTATCAGGTTGTTTCATCTCTAGTTTTGGAAAAGCATAAAACGCACCTTCCGGTTTAACGCAGGAAATTCCGGGAATTGCATTTAACATTTCGACTGTTAAATCTCTCCTGTCAGATAATTTCTTCATTGCTTCAACAAGATGATCCTGATTTCCTTCCAGGCAAGGTTTTATTCCATATTGTTCAGGATGATTTGCTGATAATCTTGCACGAAGAATTTTATTTATTGCTTCAATATAATCAGCAAGAACTTCTTTCCTCCCGCTTACGATTCCCCAGCCAATTCTAAAACCGGGCACCATATAATTTTTTGACAGTCCGCCAAAAGTAATACAAGATACATCTTTATTTAACGAGCCGATTGAAATTTGTTTCTTCCCATCGAATAAAAGTTTATCATAAATTTCATCAGCAAAGATTACTAAGTTATGTTTAAGTGCCAGATCAATAATCTGTCTTAAGTTCGCTTCAGTATAAATTGAACCCGTAGGATTATTTGGGTTAATCAGTATAATAGCTCTTGTTTTATCATTGATCTTTGATTTAATGTCTTCAATATCAGGCAGCCAGCCATTTGATTCATCAAGATAATACGGATTTTCCATCATCTGAAGTTTGCTTGCAATTGCAGTATAAAGAGGATAACCCGGAGTTGGAGTAAGAACATTTTCTCCATCATTAACAAGTGCAGTTAAACAAATATCAATTGCTTCGCTTGCACCTGTTGTTACAAAAATATCGTGAACATTGGCAATACCTTTTCTCTCAGCTTCTTTCTCAATTGCTTCTACTGCTTCTTTTATTCCGGATGAAGGAGCGTAACCATTTAAATTTTTTAACATTGCCTGATAAGTTGCATCAACAAGATATTTTGGCGGAGCAAAATCATAGATATTTGGATCGCCAATATTAAGATATAACATTTCTTTTCCAGTTTTTGCCACCTGGTTTGCAAGAACAACAATATCTCTAACTGCATAAGTTATGTTATTAGTCCTTACAGCAGGAACTATTTTATTTATCATTTTTAGGAACTCCTTATAAAGTAAATCAAATTTCGCAATCAAAGTTAAAGAAATTTTAAGTGATTAACAGAGTTAATGTTTTTTATCATTCTATTTTGATTTGAGAGATCAGATGAAAACTTTTCCCGGTCAAATTTACTCTAAAAAAACCCTTGACATTATTGATATTTCTATCAATATTTGCATCAGTAATAAAGAAAGAAAAAATTTTATAAGATTTGCTACTATTTTAATTTTCGTTCGTCTAAATATTTAATTGTAAGAAAATTAACCAGAGTAGCAAAGTACACCGATTTAGGGAATTTCTCTGGTCGGTTTTTTGTTATATAACAAAACAAATAATGGAGATTTGAGCTAATAATAAATTGATACGAAACTTTAGGTAAACGCAATCACTAATTTATTAGGAGAAACACGTAATGAGAGAAATAAAAGCAAAAATCGAAAATCCGTTATCTGAGCTTATTAGCGATGATATATTTGATCTTCTTGATTCTCACGGTTTAATTGATGAAAAAGCCGTTAGAGATTATCAAATAAGGAAAAAATTTAAACATCTTAGATCCAGTAAATTAAGTGCCGGTGATGCAATTGATGCTATCCGAGCAGAATATCCATATTTACAATTTGATACTATAAGAAAGATTGTGTATCAGATAAGTAAATAATTAATATCAAATAATACTTGACAATTAACACTTATCAATTTATTTTTCTATCGACTCTTTCAAAGGGTTCTCCCCTGCCCTTTGATAGAAATGAGTCGGACCCGGTGAATCCCCCTCACCGGGTTTTTATTTTAAATTAAGGATTTATTATGGCTAAAAAAATTAAAAAGAAAACTGTAAAAACCGCTGCAAAGTCATTACCCTCACCATTTAATATCTATTGGGAAAGAAATAACTATTTACTTTTCGGTCTTGGATTATTGTTAATCGTTTTAGGTTTTTATTTTATGGGTCAGGGAAATTGGGACAGCACATCTTCTTTAGTTGTATCACCAATACTTTTGTTTATTGGTTTTGTAGTGGTTATTCCGGCTTCTATATTTTATAGAAAAAAGACCGAAACAATAAACACAGATGCTGCTGAAACAGAACAATAATTTAATAACCAAAAATATTTGATTTGGGTAAATTAAGTTTTGATCAACTAACGGATTTATATCTTTTACTTTCCGTTGATAGAATAGGACCAGCAAAGGTGCGAAACCTTCTGGCAAAATTTAAAGACATTTCTAATATTCTTTCAACAAATACTTCTGAGCTTATGGAAACAGAAGGCATCAGCAAAGAGTTAGCTTCACGAATCAGAAAAGTTTCTTCAAATAAAGATTCAATAAGAAAATTATTAGAAAAAGAAATAAAACTTCTTAATAAGATTGGCGGACGGATTATAACTGTATGGGATAATGAATTTCCGCAGCTATTAAAAAAAATCTATGATCCACCATTGATCTTATATCTAATGGGAAATTTTGATGAGATGGATAAATATTCAGTTGCAGTTGTGGGAACAAGACAGCCAACTAATTATGGAAAAATTCAGGCTGAAAAAATTGTTGCTGATTTAGTTCAGCAAAACATTACAATCACTAGTGGATTAGCAAGAGGTATTGATTCAGTTGCACATTCCGCTGCATTAAAAAATAATGGAAGAACTATCGCTGTAATCGGATCGGGATTAGACATTATTTATCCTGCTGAAAACAAAAAACTATTTAACGAAATTAAGGAACGCGGAGTAATTATATCTGAATTTCCACTTGGAACTATTCCTAATGCTGAAAATTTCCCCAGACGTAATAGAATTATTTCAGGATTGTCTTTAGGTACACTGGTAATAGAAACAGCAGTTACCGGCGGTGCAATGCAGACTGCCAGACTTGCCTTAGATCAAAATCGTGAGGTGTTTGCTATTCCGGGAAATCTTGGTGTTAAACAATCCGAAGGAACAAATATGCTTATCCAACGGGGTGAAGCTGAGCTGATTAAAAACTCTGAGGATATTTTAACAGGATTAGAGCTAAAGCTTAAACCAATAATCGGAAAAAATATTCCTAAGCAGCAAAAGGATTTATCAATCTTTGAGGAAAAGATTTTTAACTGTCTTGCTAATGAACCACTGCATATAGATAAGATTGCAGAAAAAACAGACCTTACTACTTCTGATTGTTTGGTTAACTTGCTTTCACTGGAGTTTAAGGGATTGGTAAAACAACTGCCGGGCAAAATGTTTATGCTGATGTAGCTGCGATTTTATGCTGCTTAATATTTCTTTTTTGTTTTCCACAAATATTTTAACCAGTCTTTTATTTTTTTCTCCTGACCATTTTCTGTCGGAAAATAAAATTGCTTGTTTTTTAATTCGACAGGGAAATAGTTTTCTTCAATAAAATGATTATCAAAATCGTGTGCATATTTATATTCCTTACCGTATCCTATTTCTTTCATAAGCTTAGTTGGTGCATTACGTAAGTGTTTCGGAACTGCAGCCAAAGGATTGTTTTTAACTGCTTCCGATGCTTTGTCAATTCCCAAATAAGATGCGTTGCTTTTTGGCTGAGATGCAAGATATGTAACGCATTGTGCAAGGATTATTCTCCCTTCAGGCATACCTATTTTTTCTACTGCACTAAAAGCTGCTTCAGCAAGAACTAATGCATTTGGAGAAGCATTTCCAATATCTTCAGATGCAAGCACAATAAGTCTTCGTGCAATAAACAAAGGGTCTTCTCCGCCTTCAATCATTCGTGCCATCCAGTATAAAGCAGCATCCGGATCGCTGCCGCGAATACTTTTTATAAAAGCTGAAATAACATTGTAATGTTCTTCACCGGCTTTATCATACAGAATATTTTTTCTTTGAACAATATTCTCAAAGATTTCTTTATTCAGTATTATCTCTTCATTATTTATCTCCTGAACAATGGCTGCTTCCAAAATTGTTAACATTATTCTTGCATCACCGCTTGAGAGATAAATCAGATAATCTTCATCTATAGATTTAATATTAAGTTGTTTGAGAAGTTCATCCTTTGTAAGCGCTGATTTTAATATATCAACCAAATCTTCTTTGGATAATTCATCTAAAACAAAAACTCTTGTACGTGAGCGAAGAGCCGGAATAACTTCAAATGAAGGATTTTCTGTTGTTGCTCCAATTAAAATAAGAACACCAGATTCTATTGAATGCAGCAGCGCATCTTGTTGTGCTTTGTTAAATCTGTGTATCTCATCAATAAATAATATAGTAGGTTTTCCAAAATTTTTATTTTGTTTTCCAATTTCAATAACAGAACGAATATCACGCACACCGCTTGAGACCGCATTGATTTGAAAAAATTCTGCTTTGGTTTGATTTGCAATTATTCTCGCAATTGTAGTTTTACCGGTTCCGGGCGGTCCCCAAAGAATAAACGATGATGGCGTATCGTTCTCAATCATCAATCTTATTGGCTTGCCGGCACCAAGTAAATGTTTTTGTCCGTAAAAATCATTGATGGACTTTGGTCTTATTCTTTCGGCAAGAGGAGTAGAGGGAATTTTTAATTTGTTGTTCATTTACATTTTAATATTCAAATCTTAATCATAATTCTAATTTAATCTTCAGCTTTAAATTCTATCTTCTTTTCATTCGGTCTTATCATATCATATTTTTCTCTTGCGATCTTTTCAATTTTGGCAGGTACATTTCTTTTTAAAGAATCAATCTCTGCTTCAAGCTTTTTATTTTCTTCTTCAATCTGAGTTATCTTTATGTTTAGATCATCAAGTTCAGTTTTAACTTTTAAATACTTTACCACACCATAACTGTTAAACAGAAGATACAGAGCACCTAAAACAACTACAGTAACAATAATATAAAATCTGATTTTTTTGTTTTCTAAAAATTTCATCTCACGCTTAATGAAATAATCTTATCTACAAGTTGTTCAAATGAAATATTTAAAGCTTTTGCCATTTTAGGAACAAGACTTAATGATGTCATTCCAGGCAATGTGTTTACTTCAAGCACATATATTTTATTATCCAGACTTAAACGGAAATCAACTCTTGCATATACTTCACATCTTAAAGATCTGCTGGCAAGCACTGCAAGGTCTTTCATTTTTTCACTAACATCATCAGAAATTTCTGCAGGAACAATATATTCACTCATACCGCTAGTGTATTTGCATTCGTAATCATAAATATCATGCTTAGGTCTGATTTCCAAAACCGGTAATGCTTTGTCATCAAGCACTGCAACAGTTAATTCCCTTCCGGGTATATATTCTTCAACAAGTATCCTGTCTGAATATTCAAAAGCGAGACGTATTGCTTCATGAAGCTGATCGCTGGATTTGCAAATTGTCAATCCAACTGTAGAACCCTGGTCATTTGGTTTAATTACTGCAGGATACTTAAATGCTTTTTCAATCTTTTCATTTACTTCTTCAGTTGTAAACTCATCTTTTTTGAAATGAAAATATTCAGGTGTTGGTACTTTGTAATCCTCTAATAAAATTTTTGACATTATTTTATCCATAGCCAGAGCACTTGATAAAACTTTTGAGCCTGTATATTTAATGCCTTTCAACTCGAGTACAGATTGTATCGTTCCATCTTCACCATATTTGCCGTGCAGCGCAAGAAAAGCTACATTTATTTCAGATGTTGAAATAAGATTTACTGCATCCAGATAATTTTCATTTGAGATTTCTGCAAAATCTTCTTCGCTAAAATAATCCTCAATCTCAAATGGCTGATTAATTCCGTAAGCAGGATCCAGCAGAACAACATCATAATTAAGATTTGTTAATGCCTGATAAACTGACTTGCCGGTAGATTTAGATACTTCTCTTTCAGGAGATGTACCACCAAGGATTAATAATACTTTTAATTTTTTATCCATATATCAAAATAATTTTAAATATTTCTTTTGTCAGTTTTAATTCCATAAGTGCTTTCAGAGATTCTTAAAATATCAGTGATATTTTTTTTAGAAAGTCTTTTTGGCGTGCCTGATAATTTTGCCAATAAAAGAATTTTAGAATAATGTTCTAACTTTTCCATTTTGTAATAAGCATCATCTAATGTTTTACCTAAAGTAACCGCACCATGATTTTCCAGCAGCATCGCTGCGGAATAATGTATGTAAGGCTCCATACTTTCAGGAACATCATTTGTTGATGGAGTAGCATATTTACACAAAGGAACTTTCCCCAAAGTCAGCATAACTTCGGGGAGATAATGCTCATTTAATCCTTTGCCTAAAAGAGCCATTGCAGTTGCATAAACAGGATGACAATGAACAACTGCATTAATTTCTTTTCTTATTTTATAAGCATAAAGATGTATCTTATGTTCAGTAGAAATTTTGTACTTACCTTTTAATATCTTTCCATGCGCATCAATTTCAATAATATCTTTTTCTGTTACATCACCTTTGCAAATTCCTGAACGGGTTATTAAAAAAGTATTATCTTCCGTTCTGCAGGAAATATTACCATCATAAGCAGCCACAAAACCTTTTTCATAAACCTTATAACATATTTCAACTAACTTTTTCTTTGGAGACATTTTCTTTCAAGTTCTTCCAATAATTTAAGATTAATTAAACCATCTTCACCGGTTACAAAAGGAGTTTCATTTTTTAAAAAAGATTTTTGAACTGATTTAAGAACATAAAGCATTTTGTTACCGCGCTTGCGAAAACTTTTTCTTGTTTCATCTTCCAGTAAAATCGTAAGTTTTGGTGCGGCAATTTTTCGCCCGATAAGATTATCTATTGCAATGGCTCCTTTATGACACAATATTTCAATCCTGTTAAAAGCTTTCTTGTTATTGTAAGAAACATTAAAGGTTCCGAAACCGCTTTTACTAAATTTTACTGTTCCTATTGCAAAGTCATCCACTTCGCTGTTGTAAATTAAATTTCCCATATAACCATCGATACTTTCCACTTTGCCGCCGAAGTAGATTAACAGGTCTAATACATGTGTACCGATATCGCGTAATGCACCTCCGCCGCTAAGCTCTTTCTTAAATCTGAAATTATCATCTGGAGGAAAGTCAATATTAAACTTTATATCAATTGAAACGAGCTTGCCAAGTTTTTGATCAAGTATCAGTTCTTTTGCTTTTTTTATAAGAGGATGAAATCTGTGTGTATAGTTTACAGAAAATAAAACATTATTTTCTTTACATACTCTAACCATTTCCTCTGCTTGCACAGAAGAAAGAGCTAATGGTTTTTCACATAAAATATTTTTGCCTGCTCTTGCAGCTTTTATTACCTGTTCATAGTGGTGTGCATTCGGGCTTGAGATAAATACTGCATTAATATATGATTTAAGAAATTCATCATAATTATCAAAATAATTCTGTACACCAAACTTTTGAGATAAATATTTAGAACGATTGATATCTCTGCTGTATAATGATATTACGCTGCTCTTTCTCAATAATTTTGTAACCGGTAAAAAATTATTTTCTGCAAATCTTCCGCAGCCGGCAACTCCCCATTTAACTTTTTTACCTTTGTATAATTTCTCAACCATGATTTATAGTTTTAATCGTTCCATTAATTTTATAATTGGTTTAGAGTTCTGCATCACATAGAAATGGATGCTGTTAACATTATTATTTAACAATTCTTCAACCTGTTTGGCTGCCCATTCAACACCAATATCCAGAACATGTTCAGGTTTTGCTGCCATAGCTTCATCAGAAAGTTCATCAGGAATATTAAGGAAAAAGTTTTTCGGAACCGAAGTTAAATGTGTCCGCGAAGTTAATACTTTAAGCCCTGGAATAATCGGAACATCAATTCCTGATTCTCTGCACATATCAACATAATTAAAATAATATTTATTATCATAAAACATTTGTGTAACAATATACTCGGCACCGGCATCAACTTTTTCTTTAACATACTTTATATCAGTTTTAAGATTTGGTGCTTCAAAATGTTTTTCAGGATAGCCGCCTACTCCAATACAAAAATCAGTTGGTCGGGCATCCAACAAACTGTCTTCAAGATATTTACCATTGTTCATATTAATTATCTGCTTAACCAGATCTACTGCATGAGGATTCTTACTTTTTCCTACCGGTATAGGTTTTTCATATCCGGAATCATCTCCTCTTATCGCAAGTACGTTCTGAATTTGTAAATAATTAAGCTCGATTAAAAAATCTTCTGTTTCTTCCCTGGTAAATCCTTTTGATAACACATGCGGTACTGCGTCTATATTGTATTTGTTTTGTATCAATGCGCAAATACCAAGTGTGCCAGGTCTTTTGCGTTTAACTTTTTTCTTAATGCCAGCCGGAGTTTCTTCATAAAAAACTTCTGCTGCGTGAGAAGTAATATCAATAAACGGCGGATTAAATTTTGAGATATCATCAATTACGGATAACAAATCTCTTATATCACCCCCTCTTTTAGGAGGGATTAATTCAAAACTAATTAATGGATTGACTGCATTATTAAGATGTTCGATAACTTTCATTTAGACTCAATTTATTTATTATAATAAACTAATATAATAATACTTTGCTATTTAATGTTAATAATTATTACTAACTCAATAGAATATAATTCATATTCTAAATCGGATGTTTATTTACGTTTAATTAATAAAAAGTTTTTATTTTTTCTGATAGATGATTCATCAGTTCTGATCAGCATATATTTTCCTTTTAACCAATAAGGTGCCTGATCACGATAATTATCACTCATTACATTACCCGATTGTCCTGTTGTTAAAATAAGATAATATTCATCAGGTTTTGCAAAATCATAAATGTATCGCATAGATGGACCGAGTATATTATCAAACTCATTATGCCTGAACATAGAGTATTTATCTATACTTTCTGCAAATGAATATTCTGTGTTGTTAATTGTAGTGCCATCTCCGCCAATTTCATAAGGACCAATATTGATATATTTATCCAACAAACTAAAACTGCCGCTGAATGCATGTTTGAATGTTACTGAATGTAATCTGCCCCATTGCCAGTTAGTTAAATCTTTTCCAAATTTTTCCTCGAGATAAGTTAACGCATTAGCAAGACTTTTCCTGATGATTTCATTTTTAGTTTCTGTTTTAGCTGTACCTGCATCATCAAAAATATTTAATTCAGGTTTCTCTAAAACCTGCAGCAGACTTCTGTATGGAACATTTGCGAGAAATATAAAACGATTAAATAAATCTTCACCAAGCTCATCATAATAAATATTATGCAGTAAATATTTTAAAGTTAAAATATATATTGATGGAGTTTGACTTTGTTTATTTAATTCAAAATCCCATTCTTTCAATAATTCAAGTGCAGTTTTAAGATTTTTATCGTTGATTGTTATTCCGTCAAATGCTTTTATAATATGATTGGTTATCAGCTTTGCATAAGGTGATGTTATATCCATCTGATATTTTTTAAAATCTTCTGCAGAGTGTTTTTCCTTTGAAGTTAGTAATTCACGAATTCTGTCAATGCGGGATGAAGGCTCCCACAAATTTGAAATATGATACTTAAAGTTTCTTAATGTTTTATTATTTGCAGAGGCAATAAAATTTTCTTTCGGATTCAGCACAACGGGAGTCTCTTCAACCGGCACAAAGCCTTGCCAATCATTTTCAGAGTTTGTTCCGTCAAATACTAACGTAGGGTTATTTTTTTTACGTAACGGAATTCTTGCGCCCATAATATACCCGATATTTCCAGACGTATCTGCATAAACAAAATTTTGTCCGGGTATTCCAAAATATTTTACACCTTCTCTGAACTGATTCCAGTTTTTAGCCTTGTTGATTTTATAGAACGCAAGCATTTCATCACTAAACTCATTGCCTGACCACTTCATACTTATTGGTGGGGACTTTGATTCTGTTTTGTTATAAACAAAATTAAAAGGATGAATATCTGAGATAATAGGACCACGGTAGGTTTCTCTGATTTCAATTACCTGATCCTTTCCGTTTTTAACTTTAATTGTGTCCTTAATTATCTTAAGATCTTTCCATTCCCCATTCAAAAAATATTTTGTTTTAGAAGAATCAAGTTTCTCAACATAAAAATCTGAATCATCATTCATTACATTGGTAAGCACCCAGGAAATATTTTCTCCTTTACCAATCACAACTCCGGGGACTCCTGGTAAAGTAACACCTGATGATTTCCATCCTTCTTTAGAATTTATAGTTACAGCAAACCATTTACCGGGCGCACTAAAAGCAAGATGAGGATCGTTGGCTATAATTGGTTTTCCGGATTCTGATTTGTTTTTGTTTACAACCCAATTATTGGAACCTGTATGTGTTCCGGTCCAGCCAATAAAATTTCTGAATGCTTTGTCTGTTTCAACAAGTGAAGAATTAATTAAAGGTAAATACTTAAAATTATCTGCAATAATCGTTGGTGCATTTTCAGGATAGTCAGGTAATATTTCCATTGCTTCTTTTTCACCAAGCTTTTGGATTAATTCTGAAAAAGTAATATCAGTCCACCAACTGATGTTTAACTCCCAAGCCATCATTTTAATTACGATTAAACTATGCAGCGGTTTCCATTTTTCAGGCTGATATCCGAGCACATCAAACTCAATCGAATAATTACC
>JAVEUY010000378.1:0-3220 GCA_034005315.1 Ignavibacteriaceae bacterium
TCGCTTACAGATTCATTAAAAAATAAAGTCAGTGACTTAAACGATTTTATGGTTGAGAATGATAAAAATGAAATAATTAATTTATTTAAGGAAAAAAGTGAGAGCAAGATTGATGAAATTTTTGAAACTATAGATCGTTACAAAAATGTTTTTACTGACGCAGGTTATCAGATTGGAGGAATAAACGCTTCATTAGGGCTTCCACCGGATATTACTATTGTTTTTAAAATTTTGGGTACTGTAGATAGAGAAAAAAGAAATTCAGTTCTGAGCGAAGCTGAAGAAAATAAGCTTATAACTATTATACTTGAAAGTTTGTTTAAAGCAAGTGATTTTAGCGATAAAATAAAAGTAGGAGAGCTAACACTTAAAACAATAAATGTTAAACTTGGTTTAATACCGGCTATTAGTATTGCGTTAGGATAGATGATATGAATCCTGTTGAAAGAGAAATAAAAAAAATTGAAAAGACAATTGAAAAGATATTCTCTTACAATATAAATCCTGATATTATAAGACAACAGTTAAGATTATTTAACAGCGGAGTTAAGGTTCCGGTCTTAGTTAAACCTTGTGCAGTTTCTGATGGTATAATCCGGTTAAATCCAGACGAATTTGATAGTTTATTAAAGCTGCATTCAGAAGCTGCTGATGAAGGAAGACTGATGAAGTTTGTACCTGCATCCGGAGCTGCATCGAGAATGTTTCAAAAATTATTATCAGTATTGAATGAGAATAGTGAACTTGATTTAGATTCACTAAGAAAGCTGGCAGAAGCTGATAAAAATTATAAAGCTGTTTATGATCTTCTGACAAATCTTAACAAGTTTGCGTTTTATGAAGATATTAAGACAATCTTAAAAACTGATGATGAAGAATTAAATAAGATAATTTCAAATCAGCCGTTTAAAATTGTTAATACATTACTTTTTGAGCACGGACTCAATTATGCTTCGAAGCCTAAAGGCGCAATCAAGTTTCATAAATATGAAAATGAAAACAGAACTGCATTTGAAGAACATATTTATGAATCAGTAAACTATCTTTTAGATAAGAGTAAACAAATAAAAATACACTTTACAATTTCCGAAGAACACCAAAATCTTTTTACAAACATTATTAATGAACTGAAAAAAAAGTTACAGAAAGATCTAAGGTTAATTCATAGTTATTCTTTTCAGAAGAAATCCACTGATACTGTTGCAGTTAATGAAAACAATGAAATCCTTTTTGATAAAAATGGAAATGTTATAATGCGTCCTGCCGGGCATGGTGCATTGATTGAGAACTTAAATGATCTTAATGCAGATATTGTAATTATAAAAAATATTGATAATCTGTCAGTTGAACCGTTTGCAGAAGAAACAGTATTTTATAAGAAATTATTAACCGGGTACTTAATTCAAATTCAGAATCAGATATTTAAATATTTAAAAATACTTGATGATTGTAATCCTGAAACAATTGAACTTGAGGAGATAATTAGTTTTTGCAAAAATAAAATATTTATTAATACTCCTGCTGAATTTGATAACTACTCCAAATCAGCAAAAATTAATTTTCTCCATAATAAATTAAACCGACCTATAAGAGTTTGCGGAATGGTTAAAAATGAAGGAGAACCTGGCGGCGGTCCGTTCTGGGTTAAAGAAGATGACGGAACTCTATCATTACAAATTGTTGAGCAAGCTCAGATCAATTTAAATGATGAGGAACAGAAAAGGATTTTCAAAGAATCTACTCATTTTAATCCTGTTGATCTTATATGTGGATTAAGAGACTATAAAGGAAATAATTTTAATCTACATAATTTTATCGATCATCAAAGCGGAATAATAACTAAAAAATCCAAAGATGGAATTCAATTAAAAGCTTTAGAATTGCCAGGTTTATGGAATGGTGCAATGGCTGATTGGATTACAATTTTTATCGAAGTACAGATTTCAACATTTAATCCTGTTAAAGAAATTAATGACCTTTTACGAAAACAGCATCAAACTGATTTTTATTGAATTCAGAAATCCGACAAATATTTCGGGAAAAAATGTTCAGGTAATATTTACCTTTCCAGAAATTAATCAATTTATATTCTTTACTAACTAAACAAATTCAGAATATTTTCTGATAATCTGAATGGCATTAAGCTTGTGATTTTAATCAGTAAAATTTTTGCAGAAAGGAAGAATTATAATGGGTTTCACAGAAATCGGTGTTGTTCTGTTTTTAGTTGCACTTTTAGTATTTGGATTTATTAATTCAAGAAAAGTATCTGAAGAATTAAAGAAATTAGGCGCAGATAAATAATTATCTGCACTTCTTTATTTTCGTTTAATAATCCGGGTTGATTCACCCATCCCAATAATAACCACATCGGCAATGTTGTTAAACAAACCGACTTCTACAACGCCGGGCAGCATTTTTATTTTCATTTCCAATTCCGGTGCGTTTTGTATTTCACCTGTATGCAAGTCAACTATATAATTTCCTGAGTCGGTTAAATAAGTTTCGCTACCTTTTTTTCTTAATTCAGGATTATAATCTGAATCCGCAAATTTTTTAAATAATGATTTATAACCATACGGAACAACTTCAACCGGCAATGGAAATTTACCTAATGTTTTAACAGCTTTTGACGAATCAACTATCCAGATATTTTTTTTAGAATTTGATGCAGCAATTTTTTCGAACAAAAGAGCACCGCCGCCGCCTTTAATTCCATTTAGATTTTCATCAACTTCATCTGCACCGTCAATTGTTAAATCTATATAATCAACTTTGTTAAATTCAAAAATCTTTATTCCCAGGCTGCCGGCAAGCTCAGTAGTTTGTTTTGAAGTGGAAACACATTTAACGCTAAGCCCGTCATTTATTAATTCTGCAAGTTTTTTTACTAAAAAATAAACTGTTGAGCCTGTACCTAATCCAAGCGTCATTCCGTTTTTTATAAATTCAATTGATTTTTCTGCTGCAAGCTGTTTTTCA
Organism: Ignavibacteriaceae bacterium; assembly: GCA_034005315.1. Lineage (GTDB taxonomy): Bacteria > Bacteroidota > Ignavibacteria > Ignavibacteriales > Ignavibacteriaceae > IGN3. The sequence continues at coordinate 2,983 of JAVEUY010000378.1, forward strand.
TTCATAATTTTTTTATTTGTAATGAATTAAATCTTTAACAATCGTAATTTAGTAATAGAAAAATTAAAAGTTCTAATACATAATTGATTCGTAAAAAATAAAGGAGGAGTTATGCATCATTATGACCCTAGCAGTGAGATACAGGATTATCTGGTTTTTGGCGAGTATGGGGATGTTAACCCATCTATAACAGATTCATCTACTTATACTTTTCTTATTCCGCTGACAATGACTGAAT
>JAVEUY010000379.1:0-3220 GCA_034005315.1 Ignavibacteriaceae bacterium
TGGTTAGAGCGTCTGCTTGACGTGCAGGAGGTCAAAGGTTCGACTCCTTTAGAGCCCACAATAGAATTGAGCAGGCAGTTATCGGAGTTAACTCCGATTTTTTTGTTAGGAAAATATATGCAAAAAATAAAAATAACATTTCCGGATGGTGCAGTTAAAGAGTTTGATAGCGGAATTACGGGCTATCAGATTGCTCAGTCAATTTCGCAAAGATTGGCTGATGATGTATTAGCTGTAAAATTTGATGATGCTGTAATTGATTTAAACAGAGCAATAACTAAAGATGGAAATGTTAAGTTTTTAGCCTTTGATGATAAAGAAGGAAAAGAAGTTTACTGGCATTCATCTTCACATCTTATGGCACATGCAATTCAGGATATCTTTCCTGAAGCAAAGTTTGGAGTTGGTCCGGCAATCGATGCAGGCTTCTATTATGATATTGATATTAATACTCAATTGTCGGAAGATCATCTTAAGCTGATAGAAGATAAAATGATTGAGCTTTCAAAAACTGATACAAAATTTGAAAGAGAAGAACTATCTCAACAGGAAGCAATTAATTATTTTAAAAAGAAAGGTGATCAATACAAAGTTGAGCTGTTATCTGAAATGGATGAAAGTAAAGAGAAAATCAGTATTTATAAAGAAGGCTCATTTACTGATTTATGCAGAGGTCCGCATCTTCCGAATCCTGGAAAGATAAAATATGTTAAACTGCTGAATATATCAGGTTCTTATTGGCGCGGCGATGAAAAGAATAAACAACTGCAAAGAATTTACGGAATAACTTTTCCAAAAAAGAAAATGCTGGATGATTATCTCCAAATGCTTGAAGAAGCCAAAAAGAGAGATCACAGAAAACTCGGCAAAGCATTGGAATTGTTTTTCTTTTCGCCCAGTGTTGGTGCAGGTTTACCAATCTGGCTGCCGAAAGGAACAATATTAAGAGAGACTCTGGAAAAGTTTTTAAGAGAAGAACAAACCAAACGCGGTTATTTGCCGGTTATTACTCCGCATATTGGTAATATAAATTTATATAAAACCAGCGGACATTATCCTTACTACAGCGATAGTCAGTTTCCTCCAATGAAGTTTGGTGATAGGGATGAAGAATATCTGTTAAAACCAATGAATTGTCCTCATCATTTTCAGATATATGCTTCAAAGCCCAGAAGTTATAGAGATTTGCCGATTCGCTATGCAGAATTTGGAACAGTCTATCGTTATGAGCAATCAGGTGAATTAAACGGACTAACAAGAGTAAGATGTTTCGCAGTTGATGATTCCCATATGTTTGTCAGACAAGATCAGCTTAAAGAAGAATTATTTAATGTAATCGAATTAATTCAATATGTATTTAAAGTTATGGGCTTTGCTGATTTCACTACTCAGTTATCCTTCAGAGATGATAATGCTGAAAAATATGGTGGTGATATAGCACTTTGGGATAGAGCACAGGCTGAAATTAAAGAAGCTGCAGATGAGATGAAGTTAGTTTATACAATTGAAGAAGGCGAAGCAGCTTTTTATGGTCCTAAGATTGATTTTATGGTTAAAGATGCTTTAGGCAGAAAATGGCAATTAGGAACGGTTCAGATCGATTATGTTATGCCTGAAAGATTTGATCTTGAATATGTGGGAAGTGATAGTCAGAAACACAGACCGGTTGTTATTCATCGTGCTCCATTTGGTTCACTTGAAAGATTTATTGGTGTTCTGATTGAACATTTTGCAGGAGAGTTCCCATTGTGGCTGGCTCCAACTCAAGTGGTAGTTATTCCTGTTTCTAAAAATTTCCTTGATTATGGAAATAAGATAGCTGATGAATTAAAGAAAGCTGATATACGATATGAACTTGATGATAGAAATGAAAAGATCGGTTATAAAATTCGTGATTGGGAAATGAAAAAGGTTCCTTATATGTTAATTGTTGGTGAAAAGGAACGAGAATCTGGTTCTGTATCAGTCAGAAAACATAAAATTGGTGATCAGGGTTCTTTGAATTTATCAGATTTTATTGATAAAATTGCGTCTGAAATAAAAAACAAAGTGTAAGAATATTTTTTTAACTAGTTAAGAGGTTTATATCACACAGAAACAATCGGTTAGAGTAAACGAAGAAATTAAAGCACCCAAAATAAGGGTAATAGATATCGATGGAACACAATTGGGAGTTTATACTGTTAGAGATGCCCTGAGATTTGCAGAAGAAAGAGGGCAGGACCTTGTGGAAATTGCACCACAGGCTGTTCCGCCTGTTTGTAAAATAATTGATTTTGGTAAATTCAAATATGAACAGCAAAAACGGGAAAAAATCCAAAAGAAAAATCAGGTTGTTTCAGTCTTAAAAGAAATAAGATTACACCCGAATACAGATGTGCATGATTTTGATTTTAAAGTAAAGCACGCACAAAATTTTCTGGTAGATGGTAATAAGGTTAAAGTTAGTGTTATGTTTAAAGGACGTGAAATGGCTTATACTGAACAAGGTGAGGAATTATTAAAAAAGTTTATTGAAAAACTGGAAGACATTGCAAAAGTTGAGTCTCCGATAAAACTCGAGGGAAGGAATATGGCTACCATATTAGTTCCTCAATCTAAAAAAGGTAAGAAAACTAATAAGCAGGGATAATTTAATATGCCAAAAATGAAAAGCAATCGTGGTGCTTCTAAAACATTTAAGAAAACAGCATCAGGAAAATTTAAAAGAAAAAAAGCTTATAAAAGTCACATTCTGACTTCAAAAACTACTAAGAGAAAAAGAAGTTTAAGAAAAGGAACTTTAGTAAGCGATGCCGAACAAAAACGTGTAAAGATAATGGTTCAATAAAGGAGTAATGATAAAATGCCAAGATCAAGAAATAAAGTTGCTTCACACAGAAGAAGAAAAAAACTGTTAAAACTATCTAAAGGTTATTGGGGCAATCAGGGTAATGTTTTAACATCAGCAAAAAATGCAATTGAAAAAGGCTTAACTCATGCATACAGAGACAGAAAACTAAAGAAAAGAGTTTTCAGATCTTTATGGATTACCAGAATTAATGCTGCTGCAAGAACAAACGGTACAACTTATTCAAGATTGATAGATGCACTAAATAAAAAAGGTGTGGATATTAACAGAAAAGTTCTTGCAAGCCTTGCAGTTGAAAATCCTTCTGCCTTTGCTGAAGTTGTTAAGTTTTCCAATAATTAATTTTATACCCTCTTCGGATTTATTGAA
>JAVEUY010000380.1:0-3212 GCA_034005315.1 Ignavibacteriaceae bacterium
ATCCGACAAATCAATCCCAATTGTGCTTTCCTTGATTATGGCTTTTTGTTTATAGTTTAACAAATAAACAGGTTTTCCATCTGCACTCTTAAATATCAGCTGAAGATTATTATCCGGTGAAAATATTTGGGCATTTATAGAAAGGATATTAGAAAAAAATAAAGCGAGAATAAAATACTTCATCCCGGGTTTCCTGATTAATACTTAATGTAAATATTCTTATTAGCAGATGATTATATTATTGAGTTACAATATCTTAAATATTACTCTGCTCCAAAACTTCATTTAAAAGATTAAGAAGCTGCATCCGGCTAAAAGGTTTTGAAAGATAATGTGTCATGCCCTTTGCTAAAAATTCATTTCTTTCCTGACCCATTGCAAAAGCTGTTAATGCTATTATAGGAATATCTTTATAGTTTTTATTTTTTCTTAAGAGCTGAGTAAGTTCAATCCCATCCATTCCTTTATGCAGATTTATATCCATAAGAATTAGTTTGTATTGATTATCTTTAATCAGGGATAATGCTTCATCAGAATTTTTTGCTACATCAACTTCATATTGGTTTTTTGTGATTGTTCTGACTAATTTGATTGAAACATCATCATCTTCCACATAAAGTATCTTTGGAGAATCTTTAGTTATCTTCTGCTGATCCGGAATAATATCAGCAGTAATAGCTTCTGATGTTTTTTGAGAAATCTTATTGATTACAGGAAAAGTAATAATAAATGTTGTTCCTTTATTAATAACACTCTCAACATAAATTTTACCGTTCATAAGTTCTGTATAACGTTTGGCAATAGTTAACCCAAGACCGGTACCTTCAAAACTTCTGTTGTAACCTTCACTTGCCTGTCTGAATTCCTCCCAGATCAGATTTAATTTTTCCCGCGAAATTCCGACACCGCTGTCAATTACACTTACTGAGACATCGTTATTTGAAACTTCAACAGTTACAATTATTGATCCGGAAGAAGTAAACTTAATTGCATTATTGATAAGATTATTTATAATACTTAAAAACAAGAACGAATCAACACTGCATAATATTTCATCTGTTGAGATATTTAATTCATATTTAAGATTCTTCTTTAATGCAGCACTTTCAAAAAATTGAAAACTTTCCCGGATTATCGGGATTATATCAGTAATCATTAAAACCGGTTCAACTCTTGCGGCTTCAAGTTTTGAAATATTAAGAATCATATTTAATGTTTCGAGCAGCCGCTGCCCTGAAGTGTTGATTGATCTGACCATAGTTAAGTAGTCAGGATTATCTTTAAATTCATTCATCAGCATTTCAGAAAATCCCAATATTCCTACCATTGGTGTTCTAAGTTCGTGGCTCATATTTGCAAAGAAATTTGATTTGACCCTGTTCATCTCTTCAGCATTTTCTTTTGCAATTATCAGCTCTTCGATCATTTTTTTCTTTTCAGTTATATCTTCGTTGATTGCGAGATAATTTATTATTTGTCCTTCATCATTAAATATTGGAGAAATGATAGAAGTTTCCCAGTAAAAATCTCCGTTCTTTTTTCTATTCTTTATTTCACCATGCCAGTCTTTTCCTGATGAAATAGTTTCCCATAGGTGTACAAAAAATTCCTTTTCGTGTTCATCTGACTGCAGGATATTTGGAGTTTTGCCTTTAACTTCTTCCAGTGAGTAACCTGATACTTCTGTGAATTTTGGATTTACATATTCAATTACTCCATGTGGATCAGTTATTATAATGCTTGCAGGACTCTGGACAACTGCTTTTGAAAGTTTTTGTGATTCCTCTTCTGCGCGTTTGTGCTGGATATAGATGCTTAATTCATGAGCAACTATTTCAAGGATTTCAATATTGTTCTGGTCATAAGCATTTGGATTATCATAACTTTGGACTACCATAACACCAATTACTTTTCCGCCAATTCTAAAAGGAACTCCCAGCCATATTTCCGGTATTGTTCCGATCATTCCTGCAATACCATCATCAATCATAAAATTTATTTGTTTCTTATTAACCAACACTGATTTTTTTTGTTCAATAACGTATCCGGTCATAGATCCTTTTGCTTGCCAGTGAGGAATTTCTTCTTTTTCATCTTTACTAATATCTGAGTGAAGCATACCGGTCTTCTCATCGTAAAGAGCAATAAAGAAATTATTTACATTCATAATTGTTGAAAGTTCAAGCCGGATTGATTCAAACAGATCGGTCAGCCTGATTGAAGACACTGCTGCATCCGCAACTTTATATTGTATATGCTGTAATATCTCTGCTCTTTTTCTTTCGGAAATATCCTGATGTGTACCAAACATCATCAAAGCTTTGTTATCGGCAGTTCTTGAAACTACTTTCCCTTTATCCAATGTCCACACCCAATGTCCTTCTCGGTGTCTTACTCTTACTTCACATTCAAAATATTCTGACTGACCTTTAAAATGTTTTTTTAATAATTCTTCACTTTTAATTTGATCATCAGGATGAATAATATTCAGCCAGGTTTTTATTGAAAGTGGATTTAACTCCTCCAGCCGATAACCGCTTATCTCAGCCCATCTTTCATTAAATACAGCTTCACCTGTTTGTATATTCCATTCCCATGTACCGACATTAGTTCCTTCAATAATATTTGTTAGTCTCTGTTTCTGATTTTCAATTTCCTTCTGGGCATTTTTCAGATTAGTCTGATCGAATAAATAGCCTTTTACTTCAGTGATTAAACCTTTACTGTTTTTTACAATTTTTGTGTAATCATAAAGCCATATATAATAACCGTTTTTATGTTTTACTCTGTAAGCCTGTTCATAAGTATCAATTGAATTTTCTAAATAGTAATTAATCTCGTTTACAAATCGTTCTACATCATCAGGATGAATAATTGATGTATAATTAAAACCAGGAGCAGTCATGGTTTCACTTGTATAACCTAATATTTCCTGAATATTAGATGAAACATATTTAACAGGCCAGTTTTCTGCAGTTGACCAGATTATTGTGCTTACAGGACCTGAGGAAAAAAGATCACGCTCAGCTTTTAATTCATTGATTGCTTTTTTTCTTTCAGTTATATCTGTACCTATACTTAAAATTGCAGTTTCACCAGCCCACTCTACTTTCTTTGCATATATTTCCAGAGGAAGTTCAGTTTTATCCTTTCTGAAATGAGTGACCTCAAAAGAAGTCTCACCGGAGATCATTAAATAATTCATTCGTCCG
>JAVEUY010000024.1:0-14899 GCA_034005315.1 Ignavibacteriaceae bacterium
AATAAGAAGAAAGCTATTTATAGTTTCCATAACATAAATACTCCATTAAGAAATAAAATTATAAGCTAACCGTTTCACGTTAACATAGGAAATTCTGATTTTAGTTACAAATAAAATTTTATATTTGCATTAGTTCTTGAATTAAATATTGTTTTATAATGCAGATAGTTATTTGATTTTCTAATATTCTTTTTTTTAAATAACTAAGTTCAAATGTGCTGAAGTATGAACATAAAAATTAAGAATACCATTACTGTGCTGATTTTGTTTGCTGTTTTTAATATCGCACAGCTATATCCGCAGAGTAAAGATTTACAATATATTTCTGAAGATGGTACTGAGCAGACAGTTAGAACTTCAAACAGGGTTATTGGTGCAGGTTTTTTAACCGGTTATATGATCTCGCATGCAAAAGAGGTTATTAATTTAAGAGGTTTACATCCGCAGGTTTATGAAATTGTTTTTGGCTGGCATTTAAATAACGATGAAGTATGGAATGATTGTCATTGTTATCCGCGGGCAGGAGTGTTTCTTGCATATCATAATTTAATAAACAAAGAAGTTCTGGGCGAAGGATATTCGGGTGGTTTATCTTTTACATATTTTTTCGGAATACCCGGGTTTTTTAATCCGCATATAAAAGGCAAAGCAGGATTATCATATTTAACAAAACCTTTTGATAAAGAAACCCATCCTGATAATATGGCTTATGCAACCCATTTAAACTTTTTAATATCAGTTGGAACCGGAATTTCACTAAGACCAACAGATAATCTGGAACTGCAAATTGATGGAAGCATGAATCATCAATCAAACGCAGCTATACTTGAACCAAATGGCGGTATTAACTATTGGGCAATTTCTCTTTCCACAAATTACTTTTTAGATAAACCGGATTTTTATGAACGGAATATTCCCGATCCTTATTTAACAAGCGAAAAAAAAACACGATGGGATTTATCATTCTCCTGGGGTATATCTTCAATGCCTTATCCGATGCCCGGGCAAGTGCCGATGTATGGAATTACAATTTTAAGGAGCTGGCAGTTAGGAAGAGTTACTGCATTTACTCTTGCAGGTGAACTTGAAAGAAACGGAAGAGCTGTTGAAATAACAAGACGTCAAAATCCGGAAGCAGATGTTGATCCGCTCAGGGCTTCGGTTTTAACTGGAATAGAATTTTTAATGGGCAGAACAATATTCAGCATTCAGATTGGCGGATATGTTCATCGCCCGTTTAAAGAGAAAGATGATTTTTATCAACGATGGGGACTTGTTTATAATATCTGGGATAATTTTTATGCCGGTATTAATTTCAAATCTTACCGGAACTCCGCAGATCATGTTAGCATTAGAGGAACTTATTCTTTTTAATAATTAATCTGATTAAAAAATTTTTAAACATTTAATCCTCTTTAATAAAATAAAGCAGATTGTCTTCAACCTTATAGTGTATCGGTGCAATCTGCACTTTTGGATAACGCTGCCTCAACCTTAAAGTTTCGCTTAGAATAAAATCAATTTCATTATTGATTTCAAACATCAGCGCATAGTTGTTAAAATGTTCTTCAGCCTGTTCAATACTCCATCCGGCATTTTCAGAAAGCTTCTGAACAAATTGCTCTTTCTTTGACATCAGATTTACCATTCCGCAATCACTATGACCAATTAAAGCAATGTGTTTAACTCCGCCGATAGAAATTGCAAAAGAAACTTTGAATTCACTGTATCTCAGGTTAGCTCCGCCTGTGCGGATTCTGTATGTAAATACTTCGGGTATATGAAGATTATTCCTATGATCCATACACATACCTATAAGCAATTGTGCGTTTGTATAGTTATCAAACTTCCGTTTTAAATTGTGATATTCTATAAGTAATCCAATCGGAGTGTTTTGATAAACTGCCGGAATATCAGAGGCTTTATTTACCCGGATTAATCTATCCATGCTGTATTCCTTTCTTAAAATTATGTTTGCTCCTGAAACATATATCCAGCGCTTCTTACGCTTAAAATAAATTTAGGATCAGATGGATTGTCTTCAAAATATTTTCTTAAACGCACAACAAAATTATCAATGGTTCTTGTTTCAATGTCTGGGGCAGTATTCCATACATTTTCCAAAAGCTCTTTACGGGTAACAATTTTATTTTTATTTAATATAAGATATTTCATTATCATCGCTTCATAAGAAGTAAGTTGAAATTCAGTATTACCTTTTCTGCATTTAAAATTTTCAAAATTAATTTCGTTACTGCCGAACTTATAAACAGGCTCATGTTTAACAACTGAACTATACCAGCTTTTTCGTTTCAACATTCCTTTTATGCGAAGCAGCAGTTCCTTAAGATGAAAAGGTTTTGTGATATAATCATCAGCGCCTGTTTCCAGCCCTTTAACTTTATCATCAACTCCGGTGCGTGCAGTAAGCATCAAAATCGGCATTTGGGGATTTTCTTTCCTGATGAACTCAGCAACTTCAAACCCATTCAAATATGGAAGCATTATATCTAGCAATATAAGGTCATAATTATTCTCAGCAAAAAATTTAATTGCTTCTTTACCGTCTTTTGCCCAATCTACTTTATATCCTTCTTCTGATAAATTGTATTCAAGTCCTACTGCAAGATTTTCTTCGTCTTCGACCAATAAAATTTTATCACTCATTTTATTTCCTCGTTTTACTCTTCTCTGTTGAAATACTATTTCTATAAACAGGCAAAATTATACTGATGGTTGTTCCTTTCCCTTTGCCTTCGCTGTGCGCGGTTATTTTTCCTTTATGATTTTTAACTATTTCTTTTACCCAGTAAAGTCCTAATCCTGTGCCTTTAACATTGGGGATATCTTTATCATAAATTCGGTAAAACTTCTGGAAGATTTTTTTTTGTTCATTAGAAGGCAAACCGATTCCGTTATCCTTGAAAATTATTTCTAACTTTTTAGGATTGCAGATAATCTTTACTTCTAACTTTAAGCTGCCGAGTGAATACTTTATCGCATTGTCAATAAGATTATCAAAAACCATTTTGAAAGAATTGGAATCAACTTCAATTTCACATGTGCCGGATACTTCGGATTTAAGATTATCTTCACTTAACCTGAATTGTGCCGCTGATTCTTTGATAATAGCCGGTAAAAATTTGTCTGCCTGATGAATTACAAACGAGTTTCTCTTTTTCCTGCTTTCAATTTTGGAAATTTCAAGAATTGAGTTGATAAGATTCTGAAGCCTTGCAGTATCCTTCATCATCAATTTATAAAATTCATTTCTCTTTTCCTGCGGAACATCTCTTGAGTCTAATGTTTCAAGGTAAAGCTGGATTGATGAAAGAGGTGATTTTAATTCGTGTGTTACATTATCAATAAAGTTATCATATAATCTTCTTAACCTTATCTGAACATTAAGGTGACGAAAAATTAAAACGAGACTGAATGACAATCCAACAAGCAAAACTATTCCGCCGACAAAAGGAAAAACACTTGGTGTATCGATATTAATTTGCGGCGAAACAGTCTCCCCGACTTGTTCAAAAATCAGATAGTTTGATACATACCAGTAAATCCATAAACCAAGCAAAGCAAGCCAAACGAGCTGTGCTAAAACAAATATTACAAGATTATTAACAAAGTAATGTTTTCTGCGAATCATAAAAGGTAAACAAATTCATTTAGCTGATAATCAAATATTATTTTAATTCGGATGAACATCAAATTTCAGCAGGATAGTTTTACACTTCTTTTACAATTGCGTGTCTGATTTTTTAGCAGTTTTGGTGTGTAATTATTACGGAGAATTGTGATGAAAGTGCTGTTTGTTTATCCTGAAACTCCTTCAACATTCTGGAGTTTTAAAGAAGCGTTAAAATTTGTTTCAAAAAAATCTGCTGAGCCGCCGCTGGGTTTAATAACTGTTGCCGCAATGCTTCCAAAAGAATGGGAGAAAAAGTTAATCGATCTTAATGTTTCAAAACTTACTGATAAAAATATTCTTTGGGCTGATTATGTTTTTGTAAGTGCAATGAATGTTCATTTAAAATCTTTTCGTGAGATTGTAAGAAGATGTAATAAACTCGGAGTAAAAGTTGTTGCCGGCGGTCCGCTTTGCACAACACAATATAACGATCTTCTTGGAGTTGATCATTTTATTCTTAATGAAGCTGAGATTACTCTGCCTCAATTCTTAGAGGATCTAAAAAATGGTAATCCAAAACACGTTTATCAAACAGATGAATTTCCTGATATTGCATTAGCGCCAATCCCTATGTGGGAATTGCTTGATATAAATAAATATGCATCAATGAGTTTGCAGTATTCGCGCGGTTGCCCGTATGATTGTGAATTTTGCAGCATCACAATGTTAAACGGAAGACGACCGCGCGGTAAATGCACCGAACAATTTATTACTGAACTGAATCGTTTATACGAGCTTGGCTGGCGCGGGGGAATTTCTGTTGTTGATGATAATTTTATCGGCAATAAAAGAAAACTTAAAGATGATACTTTGCCCGCTCTGATTGAATGGTCGAAAGAAAAAAAATATCCTTTCTTTTTTATTACTGAAGTATCGATAAATCTTGCTGACGATGAGGAACTGATGAAGTTGATGGTTGAAGCGGGATTCAATAGTATCTTTGTCGGGATTGAAACACCAAACAGCGAGAGTTTAAATGAGTGCGGAAAAAAACAAAACCTGAAACGCGATCTTATTCAATCTGTTAACAGACTGCAAAAAAGCGGAATGTTGGTTTCGGGCGGCTTTATTGTTGGGTTTGATAATGATACTGAAAATATTTTTGATGATCAGATTGATTTTATTCAACGCAGCGGAATACCAAATGCGATGGTTGGTTTGCTTAACGCTCCAACCGGAACAAAACTTTACAACAGAATGAAAGAAGAGGGAAGATTGCTTGATATGTTCAGCGGAAACAATATGGATGCAAGCATTAATTTTATTCCCAAAATGAATTATAAAAATCTTATTAAAGGTTACAGTAGATTGTTAAACACAATTTACTCACAGGAAGAATATTATAATCGTTTAAAGATTTTTCTTAAAGAATATAATGTTCCGGATTGGACACCCAAAACAATAGATATTCAACAGCTTAAAGCATTTTTAAGATTGCTTTGGCTGCTTGGAATAATTGAAAAGGGGAAAAAATATTTCTGGAAACTTTTCTTTGTAAGTTTATGGAAATACCCGCGCAAATTTCCAACAGCAATGACGCTTGCAGTTTATGGATTTCATTTCAGAAGAGTAATTAGAACGGTTTAATTTTACATTACATAGATGAGGCGGATCATACAGGTTTAATCCGTGAAAACCCGCGTGATCCGCGCTATCCGTGTTCTATTATCCTTTATTCGTTAACAAAATCTTTTCCAAGAAAATTCTTAAACCAAAACCTCACATACTCGGTTTGTTCATGAACATATTTAGGAAATCTATATCCGTGTCTTTCGTTTGGATAAAGCATAAGCTCAAAATGTTTATTCATACTTGTAAACTTGTCAACAAGCTGAATCGTATTCTGCATATGAACATTATCATCCATTGTGCCGTGAGTTATTCTTAACAATCCCTTGTATTTATTTGCATAAGTTATAGCCGAACCATTTTTATATCCTTCAGGATTTTCTTCCGGAGTATCCATATATCTTTCCGTATAAACATTATCATAAAGACGCCAATCGGTAACGGAAAATTCTGCAAGTCCGTGAGTAAAATAATCTGCACCTGCTGTTAAAGCCATACAGGTAACATAGCCGCCATAACTGCCGCCGGTAATTCCAATCTTTGTTGAATCAACAAATGATTTTGTTCTTAACCATTTAACTGCTTCTGAGTAATCATTAATTTCCCATTTGCCAAGATTGCGATGAGAGAAGTCTTTTCCTTTACCTGCAAAATAACCTGCGCCGCGGTTATCAATTGCAAAATAAATAATATTGTTTTGTGATAAGAAATATCTGTCAAGATAAGCGGAGAAAGAGTTTCTTACACTGATAAAACCGGGTGCTCCATAAACTGAAAACAACACAGGATACTTTTTACCCGGATCAAAATCCGGAGGAAGCACCCACATTGCCGGTAATTTTATTCCATCTTCAGTTGTAATATAAAACAGTTCTGTTTTGCCAAGTTTATATTCGTCAAATTCTTTTGTTTTACTATCAGCAAGATTTCTGACAAGGTTTCCGCTACCATCATACAAATCCAGTTTGCCCGGAGTGTTTATGTTGGAATAAGAATCGTAAAAATATTTTCCATTTGCAGATACGGAAGCTCTGTGTGTGCCAGAAATTTTTGTAAGTGCAGTAATTTTTCCGCCATCAAACCCAACAACATAAAGCTGATTATCAACCATATTATCTTTGTTTCCATCAAAATAAATTCTTTCATTTCTTTCATCGACTAAAACAATATTTCCAACATTCCATTCACCTTTTGTTAATTGCTTTTTCAGCTTTCCGTTCATATCAAAAAGATAAAGATGATCGTTGCCATCGGACTGAGAGCGTAAGATAAAGCCCTTATTATTTTTTAATATATGTATGTCTTCAAAAAAATCAACCCAGGTTTTAGATTTTTCCTCATATACTAATCTGTTTTTTCCGGTTTCAGGATTTGCTGATAAAATTTGCAGATCATCCTGTCCGCGATTTAATACCTGATAAAACAATTCTTTGCTGTCAGGCGTCCAGAAAGGAAAGGCAGTGTATTGATCAATGCTTTCATCTTCATCAATCCAAACAACTTTATTTTTGTTGATATGCGCAATACCCATTTTAACAATCGGATTTGGATCGCCTGGTTTTGGATAATGCTGCCATTCAAGTTTTCCGTGAACTCCGTTTGCATCAAACAATGGAAATTCAGGGACAGGTGAATCGTCAAATCTTAAAAAAGCAATCATCTCACTGTTTGGCGACCACCAAAACGCACGATAGTTTAAAGAGCGTCCTATTATTTCTTCCATATAAACCCAGGAAGCATATCCGTTATAGACAACATCGCTTGCATCGTTAGTTAACCTTGTTTCAACACCTGTTTCGACATCGACGGTATAAAGATCTTTGTTTTTTGTATATACCACTTTTTTCCCATCAGGAGAGAGGGTTGGATTAATTTCCTCATCTTCATCGTTCGTTAAACGGGTAAATGTTTTTTGCAGAACAGAATAGAAAAACAAATCATTATCCTTATAGAAAAGCAAACCGGTATAATCTTTTGTTATCCCGATATTTTCTTCTGCGGATAATTCTGCTTCGTCCAGATTTGGATTAATAATATTAAAATCCAGCACAACAGTTTCATCTCCGGTTTTAGCATTTACTATTACAATTTCGCTTTTTACTGCATCGCGTTTTTGAAAAAGATAATGTTCATCATCAAACCAGCCTTGTAAACGCGGCATCTGCTTTAAGATACGAGGCTCGCCAAACATATAAACCTGATTGAATGTAAGCTCTTTATCCTGTGCATTAGTAAATTGTTGAAGAAGAATAGTTATAAAGGTGAGAAGAAGAATCAAATACATCTCCCTTGATTTTGAAAACATTATAGACTCCTGACACTATTAAATAAAAATATTTAAAATCTTTTATTTAAAATTATCTGAAGAAAAAGATAATGCAAAGAAAAAGAAATATTTTAATTAACAATAACTAATTGCCTTATAAATCCTTTCTCTTTTATTCTCTTTAATTGTCCGAACAAATCAACTACTGAAAGATTAAATAGCTTAGTCTATTTCTTCTGCAAATAATCTTGCGGAATAGTAGTCTGATTCCCGTCTCTTAAAGAACTATAATGAGGCGACATAATTTCCACTCCGGCTTCATTAAACTTATCCTGTATTTTTGAATGAAGCTCGGAATAGATTCCGCCCATTGAACCTGAATCGTGAGTATAAGCATTTATTTCATAAGCAACAGAAAAATCATCAAGACGGGTTTGCTCAACAAAAGGTTTTGGTTCTTTCAAAACAAGTTCTGTTTCATTAGCAGCAGCAATTAATAAATCGTGAACCTTTCTCCATGGAACATCATAACCAATAGTTACAGTAGTATGCAGTATTAATCCCATTTCCTTGGCAGATGAACTAAAATTTACAATATGACTTCCGAGCACCATCGCATTTGGAATAGTTATGTCAGTATTTTTATTTGTTCTTACACGTGTTACAAGTAATGTTTTTTCGATAACGTCGCCCATTGTATCAGCTATTTTTACTTTTTCTCCTTCTTTAAAAGGACGCATATAAGTAAGTAAAACTCCCGCAACAATATTTGAAACCGCAGAAGTAGAGCCTAAAGAAAACAATACTCCTACGAAGATCGAAATACCCTGAAAGAATGGTGAATCTGAACCAGGCAGGTAGGGAAATATTACTATTACAGCAAGGATTATAATTAAGAACCGTATTATTTTGAATGTAGGCATTGCCCAATCATGCGGGAAGTTGGGAAACTCAACTCTTTTCTTGTGAATTTCTATAAATATTAATTTAACAAATCGTATTATGTACCTGAACACAAACAGGAGCACGATTATGAAAAATAAATTAGGTAAGAAATTTACAAATGAATTTAACACGGAGCTTAGAGGTGTTAGAATATATCCAAAAAGTTTATCAGCCCAGGTCTGGGTGAATTTAAACAGACTAAAAATTATTGTAATGTATATATAGAAGAGGATAATATGAATTATAAAACGAAAAACTTTGGTCATAACAGTTAAGAATTCAACTGTTCTTTCAGCAGATAATAACTCAACTGATTTGATTTTTACGGAACGTATTTTTGTTCCCTTCCAGCTTTCATATTTAGCATTAAGAAAACCAGCAAGAGAATTAACACTCTTGAATAATGTATAGAAAAGTGCTGTGTAGAAAATCAATAACAGAATGCTTTTAATAACAGGCTGAGTATCCCATTTATCAGTGTAAGGCCAGAGTAATAATGTTTGTGTTATAAATAAATAAACAGCAAGCAGCATTAAAACAAATCTTAATCCTCTTAACAGTAATATGATAATAGTTACAATAGTTGATGACTGAATAATCTCCTTGTCCTTAATAGTAACATCTTTTATTTTATCTTTATCAAGCTGTTCAACTTTGTTATACAGCCAGGGAAATATTTTTGTTGTTAGCCATAAAAAGAGAATTAATAAAACTGCATAAACAAGAGTATATACTCCATTCTTAATCAAATTTTTCTTACTGTAAATTTCTCTTCTTTCGTTCAGTTTTTTTATAAGAATGTTCTGATAGCTTTCAGCAAGTGCTGTTTCTGTAGTATCTGCAAGGGCTGCGTCGCTTTTTGTAATACCCAATAAGATTTCATCAAAAAGCTGAAGCAGGATAAATTCTTTTTGCTGCACAATTTTTATTGAATCATAAACGATTGTATGATTTGAGGCAAGAGCTTTAATTTTAGAATTTATTTCGTTTGCCCTTTTTTCCGGATTAAAAATTCCGAGACCGGTTTGAATATAAAAAAGAGTATCATTATCCAGTTTTATCGGATATTTTTTTAAACTGTCAGCAGATGATTGAGAAAATGCTGATCCTGTTAATGTAAAAGAAGTAAGAATTATTATAAAAGCTAATGTGTATTTGTTTATTCTGTTCATATTTTCTCCAAGCGGTTTTCTTGCTATCCGGTTAAATAGTTTTTGGCATTGCTGTTTATTATGTAAAACGCTGCTGTTAATAAAATATTTTCTTTTTATTTAATAAATACTTTGGCGGGTAAAAACACCTGTCTAAAACTAAGCAAAATTTTAATATTAAGCAGATAAGGCTGTTGGTTTCTTTTGGTTCAATTAAATGTTATTCCCGTTAATTCAGTAATCTGTTTAGTTGCCAAATGGTTTTGCAATTCTTGTCTGTCAAATCAATCAACAAAGCAGACAAACAGAAATGATAATTTGCATCGGACTTGCTTTGTTGTTCCAACCATTTTTCAAAGCAGTGTCAGGTGAGCAGTTTTGGAACAGAGTGAACGTAATTATGGGAACTAAGCCTGTTCTTTCATTTTTTATAAAGCCCAGGTAACCTTATTAGAGCAAGAATTAAGATCAGGCTTGACTGATAAATTTACTATCTATATCTTTATGGTGTCGTTTGAAAGACACTAAATGGCTATAAAAGATAAAATACTGTCCTATCCTATTGCTCTTCTGTTAGATAAGCTAAACGGACGAAACAAAAAGTGCTTTTCTATTGATGAAGCATACAAATTGCTTTCCGATTCTTCCAAAGATTCTGTAAAGCGAATTCTGAGCAATATGGTAAAGCGTGGCTTGTTAATGCGAGTTAAGGACGGACTTTACTACGTCATTCCTTTTGAGCAAGACCCTAAAGCGTTTATGCCCGATTGGCACTTGCTTTCACAGCATTTGGTTGGAGATGCAGAATATTACATCGGCTACTTTTCGGCTTTGCAAATTCATAGTTTAACAACTCAGCCGCATTTGAAAGAACAGATTGTTGTAAACAAACAAATCAAACCTTCAACGCTTTTGGTTAAAGGCATTCCGTTTCAGTTTATCTATCATAACAAAGAACATTTTTTCGGCAGCAAAAAAACGTGGGTTGATAGCTTCAATAAAGTGCAATGTTCTGATTTAGAAAAAACAATAATTGATTGTTTGTTCAAACCACAGTATGCAGGAGGCATAACGGAAATTGCAAAAGCAATACACAAATCAAAAGATAAAATTGATTATCCGAAATTGTTGGATTATGCTAAACGCTTCAATTCGCAGGCAGTAATAAAACGATTGGGATTTTTGTTGGAGTTGCTGAAAATTGAAAGTCCTGTTATTGATAAATTACAAAAGTTGCGAACCAATTCGTTTGTGGCATTAGAACCTTCTTATCCGAAAGAGGGTAAAACTATTTTCCGTTGGGCAATTCAGCAGAATATTGACAGCAATTCAATTTTATCACCGATTTATAGTTAAACGATGATTGAGCCGAAAGAAATAAACAAGATTGCAGCAGCAAACCGGGTAAATGACAGGCAAATTGAAAAGGATTATGTTCTGTCGTGGCTATTGTTTGCCATTTCAAAAAACTAAACACTGAACAACGTATTAGTGTTTAAAGGCGGAACTGTCTTGAAGAAAGCATACTTTGAAGATTATCGCTTTTCGGAAGATTTGGATTTTACATTGATTGATGATACTTCGACAGCCTCAGCACTAACGAACGAAAAAATTAAAACAGAGTTCAACAATTTGTTTGGTTTTATAAAAGAAGAAGCAAATATTGATTTGCGGATTGACGAAAAGAAATGGACAATACATGAAACAGAGCCTGCCCCGATACTTTGGGGAAATCTGCAGTTCTTCATTGACTACGTTGCTTCGTTACAGGGGAATATGGGAAGCCGCGATTTGAAGATTGATATTACAAGAGGCGAAATTTTGGAAACAGAAACTGAACACAGAAACATTTACCGTAACTATTCTGACCTGGGCGAAAAATTTAAGCTCCAATGCTATTCACTTGCCGAAGTGCTGATTGAAAAAATGACTGCTTTAATGGGAAGAACTGAGCCAAGAGATTTATATGACTTTTGGTATCTTACAGAGATTGAACGTTTGAACGTTGGTGAACTTAGAATTCCGTTTTACAACAAAGCCAAAAATAAAAAGCAAGATCCGAAAAAGTTAATAGACAAAGTGTTGAATAAAGAAGCTGCTTTTAAACGAGATTGGGACAAAAAGTTAACTTCACAAATTCACGACTTGCCACCATTTAACACAGTTTTCAGAGGAGTGAAAAGACATTTGAAATTCTAATTACCAACAATAAAGGCAAGCACATTTGTTTTAGCCACAATCGCCAAGCCACAAACAGTTGTTGGTCATTCTTTCGATCAGATTAAAAGGCAAATATTAACTCGAAATTTTATAAAGGGAATTAAAAATCATGAATCTATTTAAGAATAAAATGACAGAGATGGAAGCTTCCAATATTTTAATATGGATAGAAAACTCAAGGAGAAATGGATATTCCTAAACCAAAAGAAAAAACTCATGATGCTTATTTGTTCGTGTGGAATCCAAAGCTATGGAATTGGGAAACACTTGAAGACAACATTGAGCAAGTAGAAAAAACTGGAAAAACAAAAGAGCGTTGGAGTTGTGGCAATACAAAATCCATTCAAGCAGGTGACAGAATATTTTTAGTCAAACTTGGAACTGAACCCAAAGGAATTATCGCTGCTGGTTTTGCAACGACAACTCCATTGCGTGAAAAACATTGGGCTGGTGAAAATCGTGAGGCACTTTACATTGATATTGACTTTGAAGTTTTACTGAATCCAGACAAAGAACCAATTCTCTCCCTTGACATTTTGAAAACAGGTAATCTGTCAAAACAGTATTCGTGGGCACCACGAGCATCGGGCATTAAAATACTTCCCAACATCGTTGAAGAACTTGAGGCGGTTTGGTTTGACTTCTTACGAACACACAAAGTAAGACACAATCCATTTCTTCCTTCAGCAAGCGGAAAAAAAACTTTTGCTGAAGGCGCAGCGAATCAAGTTTTACAGACGAGGTATGAACGAAATCCATTTGCAAGAAAAGTTTGCATTGAACACTATGGTTATTCATGTTCTGTTTGCAGCTTCAATTTTGAAAAATATTACGGACAAATTGGTAAAGATTTTATTCATGTTCATCACTTGACACAAGTTGCAAAAGTTGGTAAAGAATATGAGATTGACCCAATGAAAGACCTGCGACCTGTTTGCCCGAATTGTCATGCAATGTTGCATAGACAAAATCAACTGCTTTCAATAGAAGAATTGAAAATATTAATAAACGAAAATATGGACAAAATATAGAACACCAGCACCTAACGGCAGTTTGCCGCCCCTCATTTGCACAAATAATTAACAATAACAGTTTAAGCTCCCGCAAATTATTTTCTGATTATAACATATCTTTAATCGTAAGAATTATATTCCACAACATACTTTTGAAATTTATTCAGAAATAAAAACCTAATACACAGAATTAATAAACCCCATATATCAAAAATTTTTTTATTTTAGCTTGTTTTAATTTATAATTTAACCGGAAACAGAATATGTCAGATTCATCAGTAAATATAGAACAACTTACAATTAACACAATCCGCACTCTTTCAATTGATGCTGTCCAAAAAGCAAATTCAGGTCATCCGGGAATGCCGATGGGAATGGCGCCGATTGCTTATGCACTTTATTACAAAGCGATGAAACATAATCCGTTAAATCCTGAATGGATAAACAGAGACAGATTTGTTTTATCTGCCGGACACGGAAGTATGCTTTTGTATTCCGTTCTTCATTTAGCAGGATATAATATCTCAATGGATGATATTAAAAACTTCAGACAGTGGGAAAGTAAAACTCCCGGACATCCGGAAATTGATCGTTCAATCGGAATTGAAACTACAACCGGTCCATTGGGACAGGGATTTGCAACAGCAATCGGAATGGCGATTGCAAGAGATTATCTTGCTGCTTTGTTTAACAAAGATGATATTAAATTAATTGATCACGGTATATGGGGAATTTGCAGTGACGGTGATCTGATGGAAGGAATTTCGCATGAAGCCGCTTCGCTTGCTGGTCATTTGAAGTTAGATAAACTAGTTTTCTTTTATGATGATAATAAAATAACAATTGACGGTAAAACAGATATTTGTTATTCAGATGATGTTGCAAAAAGATTTGAATCTTACGGCTGGCAGGTGCTTTCTATAAATGATGTTAATGATACGGCTTTAGTTGAACGTATTATTAAAATTGCCCGCTCAAATTATAGTAAACCAACATTGATAATTACAAAAACACACATCGGTTTTGGAAGCCCTAATAAACAGGATAAATCTTCATCACACGGCGCACCTCTTGGTGAAGAGGAAGTTAAATTAACCAAACGTAATCTTGGAATGCCCGAAGATAAATCGTTTTATGTGCCCGACGAAGTTTATAAACGCTTCAGAGGAATCTCGGAATGCGGGCAGGAAGCAGAAGATATGTGGAATAAAAAAGTTAATGAATACAAGATAAAATATCCCAAAGAATATGCTCTGTTTGAATCTGTTATGCAATTTAATTTTAATACTGAATGGCTTAATCATCTGCCCGGTTTTGATAACTTTGATGAAAAAATTTCAACAAGGGTTGTATCGGGTAAAATACTTAATGCAGCCGCGATTGATATTCCGACCCTTATAGGCGGATCTGCTGATTTAAATGAATCAAATATGACTGAGATAAAATCATCTAAATCATTTTCTGCTGATAACAAAATCGGGCGAAATATCCATTTTGGAATTCGTGAGCATGCAATGGGTGCTGTATTAAACGGTATGGCTATTTATGGCGGCGTAATTCCGTTTGGCGCAACCTTTTTAATTTTCTCTGATTATATGCGTCCTGCTATCCGTCTGGCAGCATTGATGAAACAAAAAGTGATTTATATTTTTACTCACGACAGCATTGGTCTTGGCGAAGACGGACCAACTCATCAACCGATTGAGCAGCTTGCATCTCTGCGTGCAATACCAAATTTAGTTGTGCTGCGTCCTGCAGATGCAAATGAAACAATTGAAGCCTGGAAGTATGCATTAAATCATACCGGCGGACCAGTTGCATTAATTTTAACCAGGCAAAAACTTCCTGTAATTAATCGGAAAAAATATTCTACCTGCGAAGGTATAAAGAATGGTGCATACATAATTAAAGATTCTGACAGCAAACCAGATTTAATTTTATTAACCTCCGGTTCCGAAGTTTCGCTTTGTCTTGATGCTGCAGAAACTCTAGAGTCTGAAGGAATAAAAACAAGAGTTGTAAACTTTGTAAGCTGGGAAGT
>JAVEUY010000381.1:0-3204 GCA_034005315.1 Ignavibacteriaceae bacterium
GATTGGCTCGGTAAAATGACTTTTGAAGATGTAAATAAATTATCTTCAAAATATACTGTTGCCAGAATGATTGAACGTGATGATTTTACAAAAAGATTCAAAGCTGGTGAACCAATAAGTATTCACGAGTTATTATATCCGCTTGCTCAAGCAATGGATTCTGTAGCAATACAAAGCGATGTAGAACTTGGCGGCACAGATCAAAAATTTAATTTACTTGTCGGACGCGATATACAGAGAGAATTCGGGTTAGAGCCGCAGGTTATTCTTACAATGCCTTTACTTGTTGGTACTGATGGAATAGAAAAGATGAGTAAATCATTAGATAATTATATTGGTATTACAGACGAACCTTCTCAAATATTCGGCAGAACTTTATCAATCCCTGATAACCTGATTTATACTTATTTTGAGTTAGCAACAAATGTTTCAAATTCTAAACTTGCAGAAATAAAAGACTTGCTAAAAAGTGAAAATGTAAATCCACGAGATTTAAAACGTGAGCTTGCAAGAACCTTAGTAACAATGTATCACAGCGCTGAAGCTGCAGAATCAGCTCAAAAAGAGTTTGATAATATTTTTATTAATAAGGGCTTACCCGATGAAATTGAAGAATTTAGTATTGGTAATAACAAAGAAATCAATATTTTAGATTTGATTGTTTTAGTAAATTTTGCACCTTCAAAAGGTGAGGCACGAAGATTAGTTCAGCAAGGCGGAGTTTCAATAGATAACGAGAAAATCAGCGATCTTCAGCAGGTTATTTCTGTAAAACCAGGAATGATATTAAAAGTTGGAAAACGAAAATTCATTAAATTCATTTAACTTAGAATAGAAAGGGACGAAAATTGTATCTACCAACAAAAGTTTTTTTCACCAAAGGTGTTGGAAGACACAAAGAGTACTTAAGCTCTTTTGAACTTGCATTAAGAAATGCAAAAATAGAAATCTGCAACCTTGTTACTGTAAGCAGTATTTTTCCCATTGGATGTAAGCGTATTTCTGTTGATGAGGGAGTAAAACTTATTACACCCGGTCAGATAACACATTGTGTTATGGCGCGAAATTCCACTAACGAACCTAACAGATTAATTGCTGCATCATTAGGTGTTGCTATACCTGCAGATAATAATGCTTATGGTTATCTTTCAGAACATCATCCTTTCGGACAAACAGAAAAAGTCTGCGGAGAATATGCTGAAGACCTTGCTGCAACTATGCTTGCTACTACTTTAGGTGTTGAATTTGATTCCGAAAAAGACTGGAGTGAAAGAGAAAACATTTATAAAATGTCAGGTAAAATTGTTCGTTCATTTAATGTTACTCAATCTGCAGAGGGTGATAAAAATGGTTTGTGGACAACAGTACTGGCTATTGCAGTATTTCTTCCTTAGAGTGATGTTATTATTTTGATTACTGAATCTTCCTATTGGTATTTTTTCTCCGCAATTGTTGTATTGCTTTTATTTATTGATTTGTATGTTACAGATCATAGACGCGGAAAAATAACTTTAAAAGCCAGTCTTATATGGAGCGGTGTTTGGGTTATCACTGCTCTTGCTTTCAATCTGTTTATCTTTTTATATATGGAAGACGGTCATCAAAAAGCTATTGAGTTTTTGACCGGATATATAATTGAAAAATCACTTTCGGTTGATAATCTTTTTGTCTTCCTGATGATTTTCAGTATAATGAACATAAAACCTGAAAATCAGCCTCACATATTAAAATGGGGTATTATAAGTGCAGTAGTATTTCGTGTTATTTTTATCCTGGCTGGTGTTGCACTAATCAATTTCTTTGAGCCGGTTATTTATGTCTTTGCAATAATTTTACTGCTTGCTGCTTATAAAATGGCTTTTGGCGGTGATCAAAAAATAGATGTTGAAAATAACTGGCTGTTGAAGATAGCACGAAAGTACTTTAAGCTGAATACAGACTATGCCGGAAAAAAGTTTTTTATAAAAGAAAATCACAAGTTTTACATTACCACCACTTTTCTTACATTACTTTTAATTGAATCATCTGATATTGTATTTGCGGTTGATTCTATTCCTGCAATTATCGCTATTACAAAAGACACATTTATAATTATCTCATCAAATATTTTTGCAATACTTGGTTTAAGGGCTTTGTACTTTGCCCTTGCCGGTCTTATTGATCTCTTTGTTTATCTTAAGTACGGAGTTTCCATTGTGTTGTTTTATGTAGGTATCAAAATGCTAATTTCTGATTTCTATAAAATTCCGACTGAGATTTCTCTTTTTGTAATTTTATTTGTTCTTGGCGGATCAATTTTACTTTCTCTTATCAAACGAAAAAGATTTACCAGCTAGTCCAATCGTATATATAATCAAAGCAACTGAAATTCCTACCAGCATTGGTTCAATTTCATAAACAACTCCCTGAAAATTATTACGGATTAATAACCAGATTGTTCCTGATAAAATTGCAAGAATCATTTCAGTAATAATAATTTTATTTGAAACTGAAATTCTGGTATAATAAGAACTTATCACGGGCAGTATGATGCCGGGAATAAATAAAGATCCGATTGTGTACCATATTTCCACTACAGATGGAATAGTGTAAGCAATAATTACAGATAATATTGATGTAATTATTATCCCGATTATTGTATAGAATTTTATTCTGTCTTCACGTTCTTCTTTACTTATACGATAAATAAAATCTTTACCGATAGTTGTAGCACTTAAAAACATAAAACTGTTAAGTGTGGAAATTATAGTTGCAAACATTGCAGCATAAAAAATTCCCTTTAATCCGGGAGCAAGAATTTTTTCTGCTAATAACGGATAAGCCATAATCGGATTATCAAGATCCGGAAGTATAGCTTTTGCATATAAGCCTGTTGATGTAGTAAGAAAATCGAAGAAAGCCCAGAATATGATTGATATTAAAATTCCATACTTTGCTACATTACCTGTTTTAGCTGAATAAGACCGTTGATGAAAACCAGGATCAGCAAAAGTCCACAGAGCAATAAGAAACCAGACAATCAAAAATGTAATCGATGTATTTCCTGTTAAAGAAAGATGGGAATTTGGTAAATTAGATTTAAGGAAATTGACACTGCCATAATTCAAAACTGCAACTGAGAGGACAATTATAAATCCGATAAACGTTATAAAAATCTGAGATGCATCTGTAAAAATATTTGATCTGAAGCCGCCGGTAGGCAGA
>JAVEUY010000025.1:0-14869 GCA_034005315.1 Ignavibacteriaceae bacterium
CTCTTCCGATCTGGATCAGCAGCAATAAGACTTCGTTCATTTGAATTGCCGGGCTTGCAGTAAAGTTTTGCAGTACACTCTTCACAATGGTCAGAACCCGAAATAATTATCGTTGCAAATCCGTTCCCTGATTCTTTTACAATTCCATCTTCGTATAGTTTTTCATTATACATTTTTTAGCTCTGACAATTATATTATTTCAATTAACTCTGATGTCTATTTTCTCTTGTTCAAATATTTCGGCTGCTTTTTCGGGATGCACCAATCTTATCGCACCCGTTTTACATTTATCAACTGGAATTTTACCCAGGTCTAATTTTGAATAATCAATTTCCGGCAGAAAATCTCTCATCTCAATTGCGCCGTCAGATTTACGTGCACAGATTGCACAGCCAAAACAGGAAACTCTGCAAACTTCTTTTGATCTTTTTGGATCGTCATGATTTTTACAGAAAACAAATAGCTCTCTGTCTTCAGGATGAATCTCAATTACACCGCGCGGACATGCTTCAACACATTGACCACAGCCGTTACAAAGCTCTTCAACTACAACAGGTAATCCGTTTTCGTTCATAAATATTGCACCGAACTGACATGCTTCAACACAATCACCGCCGCCAAGACATCCGTATAAACACATCTTATCTCCGCCGGCAACAATTGTTTTTACTGCACAGCTTTGCGGACCAAGATACTCTGTTCCTTCTTTTTTTACTGCTTCTGAATTACCGCCGTTGCAAAGAACACGTGCAACCAGCTTTACACTTTGTGTGCTTTCCAGTCCGAGAATTCTTGCAACCTCATCAACAACTTCCTGTCCGCCTACAGGACATCCATTAATCTTTACTTCTCCATTAACAACCTTAACTGCAAAATCGTAACAGCCTGCACAACCGCAGCCGCCGCAGTTTGCATTTGGCAGCACTTCATTTATTTCGGCTATCCTGGGATCTTCTTCAACGCGGAGTTTCTTATCTGCAAATGCCAATGCACCGGCAAAGATAAATCCCAATCCGCCCATTGTGGCTACTGCTATTATAAATGTTATATCCATAATAAATTCCTTTTTATTCGCACTAATTTGTTTAATTAGTATCTAAAAATTTCGCTGCTAATTTACTAATCGTTAACCAAGTATTCCTCGAATCCTTTTGAGTAAAAAATTTTTCCTTTCTCATCAACTATCATCACTTCGGTATCATTAAGAGATTCAACCAGTTTCATTCCTTTTTCTTTTCCCATCACAAAAACTGCCGTTGCAAGAGCATCTGCAAATGTGTTTGATTTATTTATTATCGTAACGCTCTGCAATCCTGCTGCCGGATATCCGGTTTCCGGATCAAGAATATGATGATAACGAATTCCATCAACTTCAAAATACTGTTCATAATTACCTGATGTTGCGATTGTGTTTTCATTCAACTTAATCTTTTTTATGATTGAATTGATTTTCTTCGGATGCTGTATTCCAACAATCCAATCACTTCCAATCACACTAATTTCACCGCCGGCATTTACAAGCGCTTTCTTAATCCCGGAATTTTTTAGAACAGCAATTGCTTTATCAACAGCATAACCTTTTGCAATTGCACCAAAGTTTAATCCAGCATTTCTTTGTCTGATAATTTTATTTCCATCCAGCAGCGTTATATTGTTCCAGCTGCTTGACATTAACGCCGAATCAACTTCAGATTTTTTTGGAACATGAGGATTATCAGAATCAAATCCCCATGCCTTAATAAGATTATCAAGACTAATATCAAAACAACCTTCCGATAATTTTGTAATTGAATCACAAAGAACAATTAAGTTATAGACTTCAGGCTCAACTTTAATTATTGTGTCAGCAGAATTATTAATTTGCCTCACCGGACTTTGATCGTTGAAAGTTGTGAACAAATCATCAATCCTTTTCATCTCAGAAAAAGCTTTTGAAATTGCATCTTCAGCATTTTTGTCATCATCGTCACGCACCTGAATTTCTACAACCGTTCCAAGTAAAATCTGAGTTCGCTTGATTGTTTTTATTTCATCGCTGCTGTTTTTTGCAATGAAAAATCCAATAAGAAAAAGAACAGCGGATAAAAAAGTCCAGCTTATAACAGAAATAATTTTCTTTCTGTTTAACATCACACTAAACCTGCAAGTGTGTGATTGATTATTATTCTGTCATCCTTCGATCCCGCATGCTTACTCAGGATAACAAATTCACTGTCACGTTGAGCTTGTCGAAACGTGACACAAGACATCATCATTAGCCGTCTTCTATTCATCAAACAACTTTTATTAAAACTTTATTTGGTGCACAGGCAATTATGTTTCCAACTGCGCTTGCAATAGTGTGTTTACAAATTTCGTGTCTGCAGGTTGATGTGTGAACCTGTGCAAATCCGTTTTCAATTTTTAATCCTGTTTTACCCTGCGGACCATCAATCAGAATGTTCTTATAGTTTTTATCTAAAGGAATTTTATCAACCAAGCCTTTTTCATTTTCAATTACAACTTCTTTTTTCTCTAATTTAAATAATGATGAAATGAAATCGGTTTCTTTATATTCAGCAGTAAACAGAAAATCCGCTTTCCTGTTTTTTATTTCCGACCTTATATTTTCATAAGCAGAGTTCATGTCATCCGGGGAATAAACAGAGTTGCCTGCATCGCTGATAATAATATCCGAATCAATTTGCTTATTTACTCTTTTCAGTCTGTATGTAACAGAGCCGCTGTTTGTAAAATTCTCTTTATTCGATTTTAAATCAATTCGGTTTATAATCTCTCCAATCTTTGAATCAGAAATTACAACTGGCTCAGAATTACTCTTAACTTTATTCTTAAATGCAGTAACAAGGCTTGCAATCGTTTTTTCATCAGCGGGAATAAATCCATGCACAGCAAAGTAAACAGAGTTTTTATTTCCTGTGAGTTTACCGGCAGTAAATCCGGCGCCCAGCGCAACTGATGATAATCCCGCAATCTTTAAGAAATTTCTTCGCGATATCATTTTATCTCCTTTGTTATCAAACGTAAGACGAAAATTGTCTGACGAACTATAAAAATTTTTTTAATCTTTTCACTTTTCTACTATCATCCTTCAGTTGTCATCCTGAGCCTGTCGAAGGATGACATTCAATGCTAGAGATACAAGAAAACTAAATCATTCCTGCAAAACCCATAAAAGCCAAAGCAAGAATTCCTGCAACAATTAATGTAATTGGCGCACCCTGAAATGGCTTTGGAACATCTGCCAAATCAAGCTCTTCTCTTATTCCAGCCATAATAACCAAAGCAAGTGTAAAGCCTGCTCCTGCACCAACTCCAAACATAACACTTTCAAGAAAATCATATTCACGCATTGAAGCAAGCAGTGCCAAACCAAGTATAGCGCAGTTGGTAGTTATCAGCGGAAGAAAAATTCCAAGTGCACGATAAAGCGGCTGCGATACTTTCTTAATCACCATTTCAACGAACTGAACCAACGCTGCAATTACCAGGATAAAAGATGGTATCTGTAAAAATTCAAGATTAAACGGCACAAGAATAAGATTAAATAACAGCCAGCTTGAAACCGCTGTTAACGCCATTACAAACGTGGTTGCCATTCCCATTGAAACAGCAGAAGAAGTTTTGTTTGATACTCCTATAAACGGGCATATCCCAAGAAAGTATGACAAAACAAAATTGTTTACCAAAGCAGCCGAGATAAAAATTATTAACAGTTCCATTTTACACTCCTGCCTCTTTTAATACTTCATCAGTTATTTCTTCCCTGCCTACTCTTCTGTATTGTGCAATCAGCGATTCTCTTACAAGATTCTTTTTTCTTTCAATATACAGATTTGCAAAACCCATCATTAAGCCAAGAGCTAAAAACGCACCAGCCGGTAAAATCATTATCAGCCAGGGTTCAAATCCGTTTGGCAATACCTGATATCCAAGAATTGTTCCTGATCCGATAATTTCCCTTATGCTGCCAAGAAGAAACAATGAAATAAAAAATCCGGCACCGTTACCTAATGCATCAAGCACTGATCTTAACGGACCATTCTTAGATGCAAATGCTTCTGCTCTGCCGAGTATTATACAATTAACAACTATAAGCGGAATGAAAGGACCGAGCGCTTTACTCAATTCTACAAATTGTGCTTTCATTACAAGATCAACTATTGTAACAAATGTTGCGATGATAACAATGTATGATGCTATTCTTACCTGGTTAGGAATTAATTTTCTGACCAATGAAATCATCAAACTTGAAAACACTAATACAAATGTTGTTGCCAGCGCCATTGCAATTCCGTTTATTGCAGAAACAGTAACAGCAAGTGTCGGACACATACCAAGTATCTGTTTAAAGGTTGGATTGATTTCCCACAATCCTTTTGTAAATTCTTTCAGGAGCGGAACTTGTTTTTTCATTTTGATGCTCCTTTATTTTCAATGCTTTTCAATTTTGCAATTCCTTCGTTAACAATTGTAACAACGGCTTTTGATGAAATAGTAGCACCGGTAATTGATTGAACTTCGTTTGGATTGGATGGCTCTGCACCTTTAACAAGCATTACTGATGGATTAACTTCTAATCCGTTATATTGATCTTTGTATGGCGGCTCAAGAATCTTTGTTCCGAGTCCCGGTGTTTCTGATTGTTCAAGTATTTCAATTGAAGTTGTTTTTTTTAAATCTTCTGATAAACCAATCATCAGTTTTATTTTTCCCTGAAATCCATTGCCGTCATACACAAGTGAGTATCCTGTTAATGAATCTTTTTCATTAAACACTTTATAAACTTCAAGTCCGGCATCTTTAATCTCTTCATATCTCTTACCTTCAGGATGAACGAGAAAAATTGCTCTTTCTGTTTCAGCTTTAAGATTGAGTGCGATCTTCGGCGCAGCCCAGTTATTAACGAGTGAAAGAGAGCCTCCTGCAATTATTCCGATAATAGTAAGTGTTGCAACTATTAATGATATCTGTTTCATTTTTTTACTGCCTCCTTTGCAACACCAAATATTGTTGGTTTTGTGTATCGGTTGATAAGAGGAACGAAACCATTCATAAATAAAATTGAATACATAACTCCTTCGGGTAAGCCGCCATAAATTCTTATCACTACAAGCACAAAGGAAATCGCAAAACCAAATATCCACATACCTTTATTTGTAATCGGCGACGTTACCCAATCAGTTGCCATAAACATTGCGCCGAAAAGAAAGCTGCCTGCAAAAATGTGAAAAACCGGAGTTGGGTTTTGCGGATTTATCAGCCAGAATATTCCGCCGAACAAAATCATTCCCGCTATCATTGAAAGAGGTATTCGCCAGTTTACAATTCCAACTGCAATTAAAAAAATTCCGCCAATCAAAACTGCAACTGCAGATGTTTCACCGAGTGATCCGCCAATATTTCCGATAGTCATTGATGCGGTATCAGTAAATATTTTATCAAACTTTAATGCGGCAAGTGGGGTTGCGCTTGTAACCGAGTCAACTGCAAAATTTGGTTTCACCCAGGTAGTTATCTGAACAGGAAAAGCAGCTTGTAAAAACGCTCTGCCAACTAATGCGGGATTAAAAATATTGTAGCCCAATCCGCCAAAAATCTGTTTGCCTAATCCAATTGCAACAACAGAGCCGATTGCAGTTGCCGATAAAGAAAAATCCGGCGGAAGAGTTAATGCAAGCAGTAATCCGGTTAAAGCTGCGCTTCCATCAAACCAGGTAATTTGTTTTTTCCTTATTGTCTGAATTGATATCTCTGTTCCGACTGCAAATACAACTGCGGTAATTATTATAAAAATCTGTGTCCAGCCAAAAAAAGTTAACGCCGCAGCAATTGATGGAACTAATGCAGCAGCAACAGACCACATTACTTTTGATGTCGTCCACTTTGAATGCAGGTGCGGAGATGTTGTTAAACTAAAATATACTTTCTGTGTTGGTTTATCTATCGTTTGAGTATCAGCCATTTTATTCTTCTTTTTTTTACTGTTGCTTTATCGTCCGCCTGATAAATTATTATAATAATTTAACAGCGCAGCAATTGAACAACTTAATTCACAACTCTTTCTTTCTGAATTTGTAAAACTTTCTGTTTCCCTAATCTTATCCACTGCACTAAAGGAATATTTGCCGGACAAGTGTAGGCGCATGTTCCGCACTCCATACAAACTGTTATTCCCGCTTCTTCAGCATCTTCAAATCTGTTTAACTGAGTATAACGGGCAAGCTTTGTCGGCATTAAGTTTAACGGACAAACTTCAATGCACTGCCCGCATTTTAAACAAGGTGTTTCTGGATTTTGTGCAACTTCATCTTTTGTTAAAACTAAAATTCCTGATGTCGCTTTCATTACCGGAGCCTGTAAATCAAACTGAGCAATGCCCATCATCGGACCGCCGACAACAATTTTCACTGCATCCTCTGTAACACCGCCGCAATAATCAATAACATTCTGAACCGGAGTTCCGACAGGCACAATTAAGTTTTTAGGATTTTTTATTCCTTTGCCGGATACAGTTAAAGCAGCAGTTATTAAAACCTCGCCTTTAACTATTGCATCGTGGATTGCAATTGCAGTTCCGATATTCTGAATAACAGCACCGACATCCAAAGGCAATTTACCCGGAGGAACTTCTCTTCCTGTTACTGCTTTTATCAGCATCTTTTCTGCACCTTGCGGATACTTTGTTTTTAGCGATACAACTTCAATTCCTTGTTCATACCTTGCTTTGCCTGACAGAAGATCTATTGCTTCAGGTTTGTTGTCTTCAATTCCTATTACACCGCGTTTAACACCAAGTGCTTTCATAATTAATTTTAATCCTGATATCAGATTATCGGGGTGTTCTGTCATAAACCGGTAATCTCTTGTAAGATACGGTTCGCATTCACATCCGTTAAGAATTACCACATCAATTGTTTTATCTTTTGGCGGAGTAAGTTTAACTGATGTCGGAAACGCTGCTCCGCCCTGTCCTACAATTCCTGCAAGCGCAACTCTTTCTCTTATTTCATCCGGTGTAACAGTTTCTGGATCTAATGAAGTAAAAAGAATTTTTTGTGATTCGCCAGTTTCGTTTGTTTTAATAACAATTGAATCTTTCGGAAAACCGCTTGAGGTTTGTTCCTTGCCAAGACTCATAACTTTTCCGGCAACAGAAGAATGAATCGGAGCAGATATAAATCCCTCTGCCTGAGCGATCATCTGTCCGGGCTGAACCTCATCTCCTTTTTTTACAAGCGCTTTTGCTTCCTTTCCAAGATGCTGAGAAAGAGGCAGCGTTATTTCTTCCGGAAACGGAAGGACCTCAAAAGAAAGATGCTCTGTTAATTCTTTATATTCTTTAGGATGAATGCCGCCTTTGAAAGTCTTTGAACTCATAATCAACTAATTCCAAAAAGTTTTATAAATAACAACATTAAACAAATAAGAAATTCAAGTAATTCAATTTTTCTAAAAGTATGCCACGCACAAAAAATAAAATGTTGTGTTTATTTTGACTAATGCAATTTATTGATTGATAACTATGAAATGATGTTTGTCAAAAAATGGAAATAACGATTCTGTTTCTAAGAAATGAAAAACACCACGGTAGAGAATGATAAAGGATAAATGCTCAGTGTTTAATTTTCAATGCTTTATTACTAATTGTTCTGATAAGTTATTTTACTGAGCTCCACAAGTTTTGTTTCTTTACACCAAACGAAATAATCTTAGCATCTTTCGGTACTTCAAATCCGCAAAGAAAAGATCTTGCTTTTGTTTTGGGAGGAAAGTTGTCGCTAAATGCCAGCGTATGTGCTTTTTGATCCTGCTCAACGCTTTCATTCTTTGTAAGATAAGTTGAAACTATACCTTCTCCTTTTAATCCGGAGCGGTATTCGTTCCCCTTATCGTCTTTTATTATGATGCTCATTGTATAATCGGCACCCATATTAATTTTTTTATCGGACAGGTTTTCGATGGTAATATCTGCAATTAAAAATTTGTCCCCGCTTTTAGCTTTGGAATCATTAAACTCAACCAGTTTGTGAAGTTTAATTTTTACTTCGCTGTTTTTAACTTCCGATATAACAGCATTTTTGCCCTGTGAATAAACTGCAATTGTTGTTATTAATAAAAACAGAAATATTGTTTGATATCTTTTCATATTAAATTCTTTTTTTGATAGTGTATGTATAAAAATTATTTCTTTTATTTCCAATTAGTATAATTGATCATCTTTGCGCTATTTATTAATAAGTAAATATACTTCAACTATCGTTCCGCTTTCTGAAGCGCAATTTTAAGCATAAAAGTTAAACGCTCCCGATATATGTCTTGTATTTTATTTCCTTTGTGGAAAAAAACACACAGCCATCAGTTGATATTATTTAAAACGATAAAACTTTTTTTAGAATTTTACAAACATAAAAAAACTTTGTTAGTATAAATCATCATAATTAAATTGCACCCGATATTTTTCAAGGTCATAAACGTGAAACTAAAAGACAAACTAAAAGAGCTTAAGTCAGGATTCCAAACTTCTTTCTGGGTCGCAAATGGCATGGAGTTGTTTGAAAGATTAGCTTATTACGGACAGGCAACTATTCTAAGCGTCTTTCTGCGCGATCATTTAAATTTTAATGAAGTAGAAGCAGGACAGCTTTCCTCTATCTTTGGCGGCTTGATATACTTCCTTCCGGTTTTTGCAGGAGCACTTGCAGATAAATTCGGATTTAAGAAGGCGTTTTCTTTTGCGTTTTTTATTCTTGCAATAGGTTATTTCCTTATCGGTTCAACCGGAATGAGTGCGTTTTCTTCCTGGTACCCGGCAACAAATCTATTTCCTTTGCTTTCAATAATATTAATCTTTACGGCAATTGGCGGCTCATTTATCAAACCAAGTGTTTTGGGCACTGTCGCATTAACCACAACTTCTGAAACAAAATCGCTTGGATATGCTATTTATTATTGGCTGGTAAATATCGGGGGCGCAATTGGTCCGTTAATAGCCTACCTTGTAAGAGATTCATTTGGAATTGAGTTTGTGTATTTTGTTTCAGCAATAAGCTGTGCACTTATGTTTGTAATTACTCTGGCATTCTATAAAGAGCCTGCAGCAAAGGTTGATGAGAAAAAAGAAGATCTCTTTACAGTTATAAAAAACTTATTTACAGTTATCAGGAACATTAAGTTTATGTTTTTCCTGATGTTGTTTGCACTATACTGGATTGTATTTTGGGAGTTTTTTATAGTTGTACCGTTTTATGTTTCAGATTACATTTCACCAGATGCACCGATTGAATTAATTCTTTCTACCGGAGCATGGACAATTATTCTTTTACAAATTCCGATTAATAGAATTACTAAAAACATTCCAACTCCATCCGCTATCATGATTGGATTTATCTTTGCAGCATTAAGCTGGTTTATACTTTACTTTTCTCAGATAGCCGGAACTACAATCGGTATCGGATTGATTGCAGCTACAATGTTTACTTTTTCTATAGGTGAACAAACTCAGGCTCCAAGATTTTATGAATATCTTGCAGATCTTGCACCAAAAGGACAAGAGGCATTATTTCAGGGGTTTGCATTTCTTCCGATAGCTATCGCATGGCTGGTTGGCGGTACTTTTGGAGGATGGCTCTATCATAATTTTGGAAGAAAAGATGTTGGTCAGCCTGAAACAGTTTTTCTTGTAATCGGATTGATCGGTGTAACCGGCGCAGCGTTAATGTGGATTTACAACAAGTTTGGTGTGGTTAAAAAATAAAAATAATTTTCCGCTCCCTGACCCTTATAAAATTTGATAGTGAATAAAACTTTGCTGTATCAAATTGCTTTGAATACAAATCACATCAAACTCTGAATCTTTTTTATAAATTTCTAATCATATTAATTTCAAAGACAAAGGATTATGACAACAGGACAGATACTTCTCTATGCGTTTATTGCTCTTATTGTTTTTTATATAGGTAAAAAATTTTTCTTAATTAAGTCAATTAAGCAATATTCACCCGCAGATGCTTATGCAAAAGTAAAGAAAGAGCGTAATGTTGTTTTTCTGGATGTCAGAACAGATAAAGAAAGAAAACAGAGTTCAATTAAAGGCTCTTATCATATACCTGTTACTGATTTAAAAGAAAAAGAACAGGAATTAAAGAAGTTCAGAGATGCGGAAATAATTTGTTACTGTCAGACAGGAAACCGAAGTCTTACGGCTGCATCTAAACTAAAGAAAATGGGATTTAATGCTACAAATTTAAGCGGAGGAATGGTTCGCTGGAACGCAACAGGTTTGAAATAATATGGAAATGGACTAAGCGTATTTTTCCGGTTGTAGCTGGTGCTGCTGCCGGTTATGCTTATTATCATTATATCGGATGTAACGGCAGTTGTCCGATTTCAGGAAATCCGTACGTAAGCACTGCTTATGGAGCTTTTGCCGGATTTTTGTTAATTGATTGGAAACAGATTTTTAATAAAAATAAAAAACAGAAAGCTGAGGAATTAAAATAATGAAATACGGAATTTCTAAAACAACAGATTATGGTTTTCAACAGGCAATTGACAAGATAACCGAAGAATTAAAAAAGGAAGGCTTCGGTGTTTTAACAACTATTGATGTTAAAGATACATTAAAGAAAAAGATAGATGTAGATTTTAAAAACTATACAATTCTTGGCGCCTGCAATCCGCCTTTTGCTCATCAGGTTTTACAGACTGAAGAAGAAATCGGTTTGCTTTTACCATGCAACGTAATCGTTTATGAAAAGGATAATAAGACTGTTATTTCAATTTTTGATCCGATGATAATGTCAGCAGTAGTTGATAATCCAAAAATAAACCCGGTGGCAGAAGAAGTTAAGAAAAAATTAGAACGAGTATTTCAGGCGATATAATTAAGTTCGCTTTTATAAAACTGAAAATAATACAAAAGAATAAAATAGAAAGATAAAGAAATGACTGAAGCATTAACCAAAGAAACTTTTTTAACAAAAGTATTTGACTATGAAAAAAATCAGGATTGGAAATTCAGCGGAGAGCTTCCTGCAATTATAGATTTCTGGGCACCCTGGTGCGGTCCATGCAGAATGGTTGGTCCGGTTCTGGAGGAGCTTTCTGAAGAATACAAAGGAAAGATAAATATATATAAAGTTAACACTGACGAAGAGCAGGAATTAGGTGCCGTGTTTGGTATCAGAAGCATTCCTTCTATACTATTCGTTCCAATGGCAGGTCAGCCGAAGATGGCTGTTGGTGCTCTTCCAAAAGAATCTTTAAAACAAGCAATTGAAAATGAATTATTAATTAAAGCATCATAATTTTTTCATAAGTCCCCATAAATGATAAAGCGTATCCGGTAAGCCTGATACGCTTTTTCTTTATCTGCAGCACATCAGCAAGTATAAAAAAATATTTCAATCCTGTAAGTTCTTCTTACAACAAAGTTCAATTTTACTAAGATAATTTACTTAATTGATGTTTTGTTACTTAAACACTAATGTTTTACCGGTATAATATTTGATTTTTTTTTGTATATATTATTCAACGAGCATTTTAATTACTTAGAAAATTTATTTAAAGGAGAACATATTTATGAAAAAATCTATTATACTATCTCTGTTTATCGCAGTTGTTTATATCGGATGTTCATCCGGTCCCGATTTTATTCCGGATCAAAAACAGCTTCTGCTTGTAACTAACGGTGTCTGGGTTGGTTTTTTCCCCTGTGCCGATTGCGAAGGAATTGATTATCAGCTAAACCTAAAAGATGATTATACATTTAAAGAAAGTTCTGTTTACAAAGGAAAGAGTGACGATGTTTTTACCGATGAAGGAAGCTGGGCTTTTGAATCAGATTCTGTTATAATTTTATACGGATCGGATGAAGAAAAAACTTTCTTAATCGGATCCAAAAATCTTTTCCGCCTCGATGAATACGGCGAGCGGTTTGAACCTTCCGTAGAAGCACACTATCAGTTAAAAAAAGATTTAAGTACTGTTAAAAAAATTGACGGCTTTGATTCAAACGATAAAGACAAACCCGTGAAAGAAACAGTTGAGCTGAACCCTGAATTATATCAGAAAAAATTTGTAGATGGTGTTGACTTCTTTGGAAGAGGTAACGAACCTTTCTGGACTTTAGATATTGATCTTGAAAAGAATTTTGTCTTTTCGATGATGGAGGGATGGAACATATCAACTCCCGCTGTTGAAGGAATGAAAGATCATGATATTACATTATACAGAGCTAAATCTGAATCGGGTGAGCTGATAATAACTGTTATCAGAGAAACCTGCCAGGATAATATGTCAGGAGAATATTTTCCATATAGGGTAAGAGTTGAAGCAAAAAAATCTGCTGACGATAAATTTCAAACATTTGAAGGTTGTGGAAAGTTTCTTTCTGATTTACGTTTATATGATATCTGGGTTATGGAAGAAATGACAGGTATCAATCTTAAAAAAGAAAAATTGCAAAAAGGTAATCCGCAGTTTGAATTTGTTTTATCTGATATGAGATTTAACGGGCATGCCGGCTGTAATAGTTTTTCCGGAGGTATTGTTGTATCCGGCAATAAAATTACTTTTGATGCTTTGCTTGGAACGCTTATGAGCTGCCAGAATATGAAGGTAGAAAAAGCTGTTGTTGCTGCTTTAGATCAGAAAACAGTTACATATTCAATCGATAAGTTAAAGCTAACTCTTGTTAGCGGAAAAACTAAAATGGTATTTAAAAAGATTGACTGATAAACAATAAAAATCAAACGATGATTTTAAGGGATGCACCGGCATCCCTTTTTTATTACGCTTTTAGCAACATTATACTCTTTTTATTTACAATCTTTTAATTTCAAATTTGTATTTTTAAAGTGATAATCAATCGGATGTTATATGCTGAAAAAATATTTCTTTTTACTCTTTGTTTTTGTTTATTCATTTACATTTTCGTTTTCACAGACAGTTAAGGTTAAGATTATTGAAACATCGGATGTTCACAGCGCTGTCTTTCCTTATGACCTTATAAATGATCGTACCTCAAATTCTTCTCTCGCACATATATCAGCTTATTTAAAAGAACAACGCGCAGATACCAATCAAATAGTTTTTCTGCTGGATAACGGTGACATTCTTCAGGGCGATCCGGCTGCTTATTATTACAACTTTGACAAAACAGATACGCTTCATCTAATTGCAGATGTGATGAACTATCTGAGATATGATGCTGCAACAGTTGGCAATCACGATATTGAAACCGGACACGAAGTTTATGACCGGTTTAATAAAGAAATTAATTTCCCCTGGCTTTCTGCAAATGCAGTAAATACAGTTACAGAACAACCATACTTTAAACCTTATACAACTGTTGAACGCGGCGGAGTAAAAATTGCAGTTTTTGGTTTGATTACTCCTGCAATCCCGAAATGGCTGCCCGAAAAAATATGGAGCGGAATCCGATTTGACGATATGATTGAAACTGCAAATAAATGGGTTAAAAAAATCAGGGAAACTGAACAGCCCGATTTGATGATTGGACTTTTTCATGCAGGCATAGATTATACTTACGGCGGTGAAGATGAAAATTCATACAGAAATGAAAACGCATCAAAACTCATCGCCGAAAAAGTATCTGGTTTTGATCTGATATTTGTTGGTCACGATCACGCCGGCTGGAATTTTAAAACTAAAAACCCAAATGGAAAAGAAGTATTAGTGCTGGGAACAAATGCCAATGCTCAAAATGTTGCTGTTGCATCATATACTTTAAAGTATGATAAAATGTGTATGATATATGATAACGAGGAAATTTCCGGAGAGCTTGTAAGTATGAAAAATTATTTTCCCGATCCGGATTTTATGCTGCGATATGAAAACAATTTTAATGAAGTTAAAAATTTTGTAAACAGACCAATTGGTGAATTTACAGAATCAATTTCTTCGCGTGATGCAATTTTCGGTCCTTCAAAGTTTGTTGATTTAATTCAAAGCATCCAGTTAAATCTTACCGGTGC
Source organism: Ignavibacteriaceae bacterium (assembly GCA_034005315.1). Classification (GTDB taxonomy): domain Bacteria; phylum Bacteroidota; class Ignavibacteria; order Ignavibacteriales; family Ignavibacteriaceae; genus IGN3. Next base: position 14,001 of record JAVEUY010000025.1, read on the forward strand.
TGATGTTTCATTTACAGCACCGCTTTCATTCAATGCAAAGATAGATAAAGGTCCCGTTTATGTAAAAGATATGTTTGATCTTTACAGATTTGAAAATCTTCTTTATACAATGGAGTTAAGCGGACAGGAAATAAAAAATCACCTTGAGTTTTCCTACGGCAATTGGTTTAATCAGATGAAAGATAAAAGCGATCATCTGCTAAAGTTTAAGCTGGATGATAACGGAGACATTAAATATTCCGAACGCACTAAATCACCTGAGCTTGATGAACGCTTTTATAATTACGATGCTGCTGCAGGAATTGACTACACTGTTGATGTTACAAAACCTGTTTGTGAAAGAGTAACCATTAGTAGTTTTTCTAACGGCAAACCTTTTGATCTTAACTCAAAGTATAAAGCTGCAATTAATTCATATCGCGGTAATGGAGGAGGCGGACATTTAACCCGCGGAGCTAAAATACCACACGATGAGTTAACTAAACGAATAATCAATTCTACTGTAAAAGATTTAAGATATTACCTGATGAAATGGATTGAGAAAGAAAAAATTATTACTCCAAAATTATCAGGCAACTGGAAAGTTATTCCCGAAGATTATTGGACCGCCGGAAAAGAAAAAGATTATAAAATATTATTTAAGTAAAAACAATGTAACGCTGATTTTTTATGATTAAACCAATCTGTTATGATCATAATATAAATAAGCTATAAAAAACTTCTGATACTGTGTTATATAAAAAATATTTTCACGAAATGTTAAATCAGGAAATCTACCCTACACAAGTACAGTTTGAAGTAACGTTCTTTACTACTTTCCACACAAAAGAAGATTTGGATAAAACGATTTTAGCGCATAAGGAAAGTAT
>JAVEUY010000382.1:0-3197 GCA_034005315.1 Ignavibacteriaceae bacterium
ATTAACTGAAAATGTTAACCATAATTTTTCCCAAAGCAGATTTACATTAGCAGAATTTTCGTCTGCATCTGTAATAGTAAAAGCCATTCTTTCTGTATGCGGATTTGATTCCGGCTTTACTTTTATTCTCAATACTTCATTTTCAGGATTAAAAGCCGGACCATCATCAACCTTAGTATCTTTGCTAAAAATTATTTCCCATTCATTTTCACCCGGAATAGTGTGAATGCCATAAGTTCCTGCAGAAAGCTCGTGACCATTTATTTTAACAGGCTCACTAAATATAATTGATGTAACTTCATTTGCACCGGTTCTCCAAATCTGACCAAAAGGAACAAGGTCTCCCCAAATTTTTCTTCCTTTAACTGCCGGACTGCTGTAATTGATAGTAATTTTTGTAATTCCAACAACCTGAGAAACTGTTGCATACGGACTGGGGCGTGGCGTTTTGAAACCCTGAGCATCTATAGAAACTGTAATTGCTATCAGAATAAGCAGCACATATAAGATTTTTTTCATAAATATTCCTTCTTTTAGTTTATATTTTGAACGATTAGTTTGGATTAGTTAATTTCGATACCAAGTTAATTATCATTTTTTATTTATGCAATTCAATGGATAACGAGTTTAAAAAAGAAATTGAACAAAGTCTGAAAAAATCAAAGCCTCACACAAAAGCTGATGAAATTAAAAGATGGATACCGGGTGTAATTATTCTTCTGATTGCACTTTATTGGGTATTGAATTGGGGAAAATATGGTTTGATAGATAATGTTGATCTTGTTATTCATGAAGCCGGACATCTTTTCTTTAAATTTTTTGGAAAGTATATCTACACTCTTGGCGGAACCTTAATGCAGATAATTCTTCCTTCAATTATTTTCTTTTACTTTTTTAGAAGCGGATATAGAACCGGAATGCAGTTTTCATTGCTTTGGCTCGGACAAAATTTTATCAACATATCCGTTTATGCTGCTGATGCTCAGGCTCAAAGACTGCCATTGCTTGGTGGCAACAGAGTCTATCACGATTGGCATTATCTGCTTGGCGAAATCGGTTTGCTTCAATTTGATGCCGAAGTTGGTTACTTCTTTTTTGGAATAGCAATTCTAATTTTTATTGTTGCGATAATTATGCCTCTTATAACTCAAAATTAAATATTATCTTCCACCTAAAAAATTACCGGATATTAATTGAAAAATATTTTCTTACTGTTATTACTGATAGTTATTTGTAATAATTCATTCGCTCAGATGGATACAATAAAGACATTTTTTCCAAATGGAAAACCTGAAGCTGTTGTGGTTTATAATGATGATCAGCGGCAGGGAGAGGCTTTGTTTTACTGGGAAAATGGTAATCTTAAAGAAAGAAGGAATTATGTGAATGACAAAGTATTCGGAACTGTTACAGTATATTATGAAAATGGAAACATAAAAGAACTATACAGTATTGAAGATGGAAAAAGAGACGGACCGGCAACTTACTATGATTCACTAGGAAATGTAGTTGATGATGTAATCTTTGAAGACGGAATAAGAAGGGGGCAGGAATTTTTACTTGTTGGTGAATATCGTGAGGAAGATTATCAGAAACTTTTAGCAGAATGGAAAGAAAGACAAAACAATAAAAAGAAAGATGCTAATGAACTAAATCTTCCGCCGGTTGAGGAAGATAAAACAAATATGGATGATGACCCTGCGTATCTGCTTAGTCCGGAAATTATGCCCGAACCAATTGGCGGAATGAATACTATTTATAAAAGAGTTGTTTATCCGGTTGATGCAAAAAAGAATAAAATAGAAGGCACTGTAAAGGTGATGGCTTTTATTGAAAGAAACGGAGAAGTATCTTCTGCGCAGGTTGTTGAAGGAATCGGTTATGGCTGTGATGAAAATGCGAGACTTTCAGTTTATTACACAAGATTTAAACCCGGTTTACAAAAAGGTAAAAGAGTTAAGGTTCAAATGATAATACCAATTGAATTTAAACTGGATAAATAAGTTGAATTGTTTTTCTGTTAGATAATTTTAAATCTTAATTCAGATAAAACTGATTTGATTTCCGCGTCAGTATTTGTGTCTTTTATTTTATAGTTATTAAACTCTCTTCTTACCGGATAATTTTTTCTCTGATTATCAAATTCGTTTGCAATATTTGCACGATTCATTCCGGACATTCTCCTCATTCTTTTATCGTCATCAGCAATAGGATATATTTTTGATATAAGCTGATACATTGCAGTTTCAAATTGTTCAGAGGAATTTATTTCTAAAACAGAATCCTTTAAGACGGGCATTTGAAAATTATATTCTTTCTCAATATTCAGAAATCTGCATAGTGCATCATAGATCATAATTGTTCCGTTGATTTTCCCTTCAAGAGAATATCCTGCAATATGCGGAGTAGCTATATCTGTTCTTTCTAATAATCCGGAGTTTACTTCAGGTTCATTTTCCCAAACATCAAGAACAGCTATTAATTTTTTTCTTTCAATTGATTCAAGCAAATCATTGTTATTTATAACTGCTCCGCGCGAAGTATTAATAAGAATAGTGTTTTCGTTAAGCCGTGCAAGATTTTCTTTATTAATAAGATGTAAAGTCTTATCAATCCCATCAAGATTTAATGGGGTATGAAGAGTAACAATATCGCATTTTAAAATTTCATTTAATGAAACAAACTTACCCGGGTCTCCGTTTCTTTCAAGCGGCGGATCGTTTAAGAGGACTTTCATTCCAAGTGCTTTGGCAAATCTTGCGACTTTACTGCCTACATTCCCAACTCCAACTATCCCTATTGATTTATCTTTAAGTTTAAAATCATATTTCACACTCAGATAAAAAAGAGAAACAGCTACATATTCAGCTACAGAAAAAGCATTACAGCCCTTTGCATCCGCAAATGCAATTTTATTTTTTTTAAGATAATCCAAATCAATATGATCGGTGCCGATTGTAGTTGTTCCGACAAATTTTATTTTAGTATTCTTAAGCAGATATTCATCAACCATAGTGATTGAACGAACGATAAGAATATCAGCATCTTTTAATAGCTGATTTGAAACAGAACGACCTTGAACAGTTTCCACTATACCTATATGGTTAAAGGCTTCTTTGGCAAATGAAATATTTTCATCATTAACTATTTTGAGCATGATTTTTTTTGTTAAATCTGTAATAGATAAATTATTTTAT
>JAVEUY010000383.1:0-3163 GCA_034005315.1 Ignavibacteriaceae bacterium
TCATTAACTTTTAAAGAACTTTCAATAATTCCTGCTTTGTCAATTTGCGGTAAATTTCCGTTAACTGATTCAATGGTTTTGAAAATTCCGTATAATTTTTGCGCTACTTCTACTTGCGTTAAAGCAATTTCGTCATATTTTCTGTTGTTCTCAGCAATTTCCGATAAATAACGCGTTCTGTGAGGAGGAATTACAAAAATCTTCTCACTCATTTCACGCGTAATTTCGAAAGTCGATTTTAAATCCGCTCCCGTTTTCTCTACAATCTTATCCATGATAGATTTGTAAAGCGTATTCATTCCTGGATCGTTGAATTGCGAAGCGATAGTTCCAAAAATTGGCATTTTATCGGTATCCACATCCCAAAGATTATGATTGCGTTGGTATTGTTTTTTCACATCACGAATTGCATCTAAAGCACCTCGTTTGTCGAATTTATTCAATGCTACTAAATCAGCAAAATCCAACATATCGATTTTTTCCAACTGAGTTGCTGCACCAAATTCTGGTGTCATTACATATAACGAAACATCAGAATGGTCCATAATTTCAGTATCTGATTGCCCAATTCCTGAAGTTTCTAAAACAATCAAATCGTATTTCGCTGCTTTTAAAACTTGAATCGCTTCTGCTACATATTTAGATAAAGCTAAATTCGATTGACGAGTTGCTAACGAACGCATGTAAACACGTGAGTTGTTAATCGCATTCATACGAATTCTATCGCCTAACAAAGCGCCTCCTGTTTTACGTTTTGATGGATCAACCGAAATTAATCCGATGGTTTTCTCTGGGAAATCGATTAAAAAACGACGCACTAATTCATCAACTAACGAAGATTTTCCTGCACCACCAGTTCCTGTAATTCCTAAAACTGGGATTTTTGATGTTTCATTCTTTTGGTGAATTTCATCAAAAACCGATTTTGCGATTTCTGGAAAATTCTCAGCTGCAGAAATTAATCTTGCAATTGCGGTTGGATTTTTCTCTTCGATATGAGATAATTCTCCCGTAAGTTTATCACCAATTGGATAATCGGAACGTTGCACTAAATCGTTAATCATCCCTTGTAATCCCATGGCACGACCATCATCTGGAGAATAAATTCTTTCGATTCCGTATTCGTGTAATTCTGAGATTTCAGAAGGTAAAATAACTCCTCCACCTCCACCAAATATTTTGATGTGACCTGCTCCTTTTTCTTTAAGCAAATCGTACATGTATTTGAAATATTCGTTATGACCACCTTGGTAAGATGTCATTGCAATCGCATTAGCATCTTCCTGAATAGCGGTATTTACAACTTCTTCCACACTTCTATCATGTCCAAGGTGAATCACCTCAACACCCGTAGCTTGAATAATTCTACGCATGATATTAATGGCTGCATCATGTCCATCAAAAAGTGACGCTGCGGTCACAATTCTTACTTTATTTTTAGGAATATAAGGAGTTTGTAGTTCCATCTGTAATTTTTATTCGTTTTAAAGGGTGCAATTTACGAATTTAATAAAAATGAAACACTATTTTTTTCAGGCTTTCAGTTTTAAATTAGCAGATTGTATTAAATTATTTAAATAGCTCCTTGAAACTGGTATTGTTACATTTTTGATTACTAAACTTTTGATGTTAAACTTTTCAATTTTAGTTTTATTTACAACATAAGCCCTGTGCGTCTGAATGAAAGTAGATTCAGATAATATTTCCATTATATTTTTGATTGTAGAACGGGTTTTATAAATTTTATAATCGGTATGAAATAAAATATAATTTCCCTCTGATTCTATAAAATTAATTTCATCAGTTGAAAGTTCTACGTTATACTCCTGATCTTTTACGAAAATTTTAGGGCTTCTCTTTTGTGATATAGTAGATTGTTTTACGGCAATTTCAATCGATGTAATTAAATCGATATTCTTAAATGGTTTTGTTAAATAGGAATACGGAGAAGTCATTATTGCTTCATTAATGATTTCAGGGTTTTCATAAGCCGTCAAGTAAATAAAAGGAACAGAATAATGATCTCGTATTTGTTGTCCAAGAGTTATTCCATTTTGTTCATTCTCTCCAAGATTGATATCAAGAACAGCGACATCAACCACTTCTTTTTTGAGTATTTCAATAGTCTCTTTAACATTTTTAGCTTCCAAAACGTTATACCCATTTTCAACCAAGGTTTTTTTTGATAATCGTCTATTCAGGAAATCATCTTCAACTAATAAAATCGTCTTTTCTTTTGTACTCATAATTATTTAAAATACAACATAAGTTCGAAACCATTATTCTCTTTAATCTCTGTAATTCCGTTAAGTTGGTCAATTAAACCTTTTATAATTTCCTGACCTAATCCTTTTTCATTTACCTTATTAAAATCGTAACCGTCTCCATTATCTGCGTAATATAGTTTATTTCCTATTTCGCTTTTTGTAATTTTGATATTAATAATACCTATATTTCTTTTTTTGAAGGCATGTTTCATACTATTACTTACAAGCTCTGTAATTATTAGACCTATTGGCAAAGCTTTTTCTATGGATATGTTTTCAACTTCACATTTTACGTTTAAACTTATTTTCTTTTTGTGATTGTCATACGACTCTTTTACTAATTCTGAAAGTTCTGTTATGTATCTTTTAAAATCTATCTCATTTACATTATCCGAAACATTCAGCTTTTTATGCAATAAAGCCATAGAATGAATACGATTTTGGTTTCCTCGTATGAGCTCATCAATATTATTAAAATCGACAGATTCTTTCTGCATTTCTAAAATACTTATAACATGTTGTAGATTATTTTTTACTCGATGTTGTAACTCAGACAAAAGCATTTGTTTCTGCTCTAAAGCCTTAGAAAGCTCCATTAATTGACTGTTTATGATTTTGTTTTGCTTATTGATTTTTTTGTTTTTTCTTAACAATAAAACAGATGCTGTAACAATCAAAGCAAGTAAAATACTAATGAAAAATACCTGCTGATTTTTATTTTTTATAATTGCTTCATTTTTGTCATTTTGATATTGTTCTTCTAATTTCTTGGCCTTGATATGCTCTTCTTCTTTTTGTAAATGCTGTAAATCGTGGTGATATAGTTTGAAATAATAATAGGCAGAATCGATTTCTCCTAAAGATTCATATATTTCATATCTCGATTTTCCAAAAAG
>JAVEUY010000384.1:0-3153 GCA_034005315.1 Ignavibacteriaceae bacterium
TTCTTCGTTAACAAGCGTTGTTATTTCATTGCCTAAAACATCGTAAACTTTTAATGTAACAAACCCACCCCTCGCCCCTCCAAGGAGGGGATTGTCCGTTTGCGGGATGCTGTATTTTATTTTTGTAGTTGGGTTAAATGGATTAGGGTAGTTTTGCTCAAGCATAAAGCTTGAGGAAACCTGTGATTCATTTTCAACTGAAACAACCGTGTAACCAAAATTGTTTTCATAAAGACTTTGAACTTCATCTGAAACAACACGTACCGCCGTTATACCTCCAAGTGGAGTTGAACTGTTTGCTACTTCGTAACCTATTAATATTTCCATTTCCTGATCTTTGACTAAAGTGAATGGTCCTGTTGTTCCTGCAGCGCGCAAGTCTCCTTTTTTATTGCAAATCCATCCCGCATCAATTACAGGATCACCAGAGAACCAGAATAACGGATTAACTAAGCTGCAATTAACTCCGCCTCTGACCTCACCATAAGTAGAAGTGCAAGGATCAAGTAACTGACCAAATTCAGTAAGACCGAGCATATAATTACGAACCTGAATTTCATTATCAGGATCACTATAGCCCGGTGTATTTTTAAATGAAGTAATCGCTGAACTTAGTCCGCAATTTTTTGCTCCCGGATAAACCCGGATACCTAATGGTCCAAGAAAGTTTACAGCAGTATCCAGAGGAGTATCAATTCCATTTTCATAAATATTATTTCCGTTAATATCAATAAAAGTAACAGCAGGAATATATACCGGAGGACTTGTAAGTATATCCATCATAAATGACGGCACCTGATTCCCATAAACCTGATCCGGAGTATTATTATAAAAATAAATCCCTTGCCTGATTGTATCACATCCTGTAATATCATCCGATGGATCACCAACATCTGCATCAGCCCACATACTGAAATAAACATCTTTTAAAGTGTCGCAGATTAATCCTGTATTTTTAATTCTGTAACGGACAAATATTGTGTTAGCAGTTGCACCTGTAGAAGCTTCTGCAAATATTGTTTGGCGGACTTCAATACCAAAAGGATTTCCTTCCCATCTTCTCATATTTGCAGGAACTCCATCATTATATACGCACCAGTATGTTTCTTCTAAAAGTAAATCAGGTTTATCTTCGTCCGGATCCCATTGATTATTATCATTAAGATCAACCGGATTATAAATACCATCGTTGTTGCCGTCATAAAAATCTGCACCTAAGGCTACTGCATCAATCCAATCCAGCCAGCTTTGCCCGAATGGAGTATCTGAAGAAGTCAATTTGTAGATTGAAGCTTTTGGATCGTTCGGATCCATTCCAATTATTCCGGGCTGATAATCTGAAACCAATGAGGCAGATGAAACTCCGTTTGCCCAAAGAGAATCATTGGTGTAACCGCTTAACCAGAATCCGGAAGAAAACAAAAACATTTCTCCGGCATATAGACCACCTGGTCCAATTGGATTAATATTTACATCTGCAATTACACCCCTGTTATTAAATGGTAGTTGAATTTCGTTTACCTGAATGTATGCTTCTGAGCCGACATTCTGACTGAATAAAAATGAATCGCTTATCAGGAGAATCAGTAAGAAGCAGAGAATAATTTCTTTTTTGAAAATCATTTTTTCATCTCTCCTTTATTTAACCGGTTAAAAAAATCTTTTTAATAAATATTTATCTCATTAATATCATCTTTTTAGTTTGAACAAAATTTCCTGATCGTAAAGTATAAAAATATATTCCGCTTGAAAGACTATTACCTTTGTCAGAATAACTATTGAATTCAACTTCATAAACTCCGGGCTGTTTTTCTTCGTTAACAAGCGTAGCGATTTCATTTCCTAAAACATCGTAAACTTTTAATGTAACTAACCCACCCCTCGCCCCTCCCAGGAGGGGATTGTCCGTTTGAGGGATGCTGTATTTTATTTTTGTACTTGGGTTAAACGGATTAGGATAATTCTGATACAACTGGTATGATTGAGGAATTTCAGATAAACTATGTTCATCAATATCAGTGATTGAATAAGGAGTATTTCCAAAGGCAAGACTATCATAAGATAATGATCTTAGTATCTGAACTTTTTCTCTCATATTGGAAATGCTGTGAAGATTTGAATTACCTAATCCCGGAACTAAAGCAATCATAGTCCATTGAGTATCATTTGGTGCAAATGTAAACGGACCACTAAAAAACATAACACCAGCTTCGCCGCTGGTTTCCGGATAGGGATAAAGCCATCCTGTATTAGTTACAGGATCACCTGAAAGCGGAAATGCAGTCTGTTGACTTGTTGTAGGATCAATATAAGGATTACCATTTTTATTTAAACCTCTTGCATAGTTCCAGGCATCATCAAGTGAATAAATAAGTCCAAAACTTGTATCAGGCGGATAGTCGGTACCTATTCCGTGAAATGAAGTTAAAGACAGATTTTTATAACCCGGTAAACTTTTGCCTTTAAAAATTGCAGTACTACCCTGATCTACTACAACAGGTCCATAAAGCAAACTATAGCCTACTGTAAAAGGCCCTTCTTCAGGAGAAATTTTGTCTTGACTTGACCAGCAATAACCTGTTTGTAAATCAATATCTACTGCAGGTTTATTATTCCATGTTGGTTCAAAATCTATATCTGACCAGAGTCCAAAATATGCGGAATCAATCGGCTCACTTCCTTTATAAATTATTTCATACTCAAGAAAAATAACATTAGAAAATATATCCTGCATATCTGATTGATTTCCTTCCCTCAGGTAAACTGTTTGATGGATTTCAACTTCAAGCGGATCAGTTTTGATATAAGGAGAAAAAGGATAAGTTATATTGGAATCCAGATAATTGAAAGAAGTCCATAAAACCTGATCACCATAAATTAATGGCTGTCCCTGATTGTTAACCGGTGCTCCGAAATCAACAGCCCATTCTGCATAATCAGGATTTGAATTATCATCACCTTTATTGATTTTATAAACTCTGTATCTGAGTGAATCTTCAGGATGAATTAACATAGCTGCCTGTCCGTTAATAATTGGACCCGGTGAATAAGCAGTAAGCCACATACCGCCGGAAACAACAGTTTCCCCATTCTTTTTACCTATTATCCAAGGCGACTGATCAAAGACTATTTCATTATTATTCTGTCTTATTA